>JAYVFW010000555.1:0-2712 GCA_043772715.1 Phormidesmis sp.
GGGGAACCAGAATCTTAAAGTCCCCCAAAATTGGGGGATTTAGGGGGCGAAAGGATTCAGCCTCGATAGACAGATTCATACTTGCATTCAGCAACGCCATCGATTGAACAGGTGACATTTTTCTTAAAGGTGAAACAACTACGGATAGTCTAAAGAAACCGCGAGTCAGAACGCTAGAAAAAAGTTGCCGAGTTTTGGGACATTCTTGCGCTCAAAATTGCCGCCATTGGCTGGGTGTCTTGCCCAGAATGCGTCTGAACCAGCGGGTCAGGTGACTTTGGTCAGCCGCCTGCTCATTCCAAATCGGAGAATCTTATATGGCAATGTCCCCCCAATGGCTTTTTACCTTGAAACTGTTGACGGCTCTGGGCTGTGGATTAGCAGCAGGAGTCTTCTTCGCTTTCTCGACTTTTATCATGCCCGCTCTCGCCCGTCTTCAGCCGCCCCAAGGGATTGCCGCGATGCAATCGATCAACATTACGGCGATTAATCCATTGTTTATGATTGTCTTGTTTGGAACGGCTCTCGCTTGCCTCTTTCTAGCAGTCTCCGTTCTGTTCAAATGGCAGCAATCCGGTACTGTCTACCTGTTGATAGGTAGCGTGTTCTATCTTGTTGGCACAACACATGGCAAATTTGGCATCGATTCGCGAGAAACATTTCTAGTGACAGGTAAGCAAATTTCAGCAGCAGCCTCGAAACCTTACAACGAAAAGCTAACGATGAATCAGTTTTACCAAATTCTGCAAACCGTCGAAAAACCATTAGACTTGTTGACGCTGACAGCTTGTGAAACGGCAGTGGGGAGCGATCGCGATGCGCTTGGTATTGCAGGTATTTCGATTCAGGCAGGAGCAAAAAGCGCGATCGCGTCGCTCTGGCAAGTCGATGATCAAGCAACTGCTGAACTAATCACCCAGTTTTACCAGAATCTCAGCCAAGGCATGGGTCGAGCGAAGGCGTTACAAGTCGCTCAAAAAAGCTGGATTGAAAAACATTCGGGTGCAAGACAACATCCGGGATACTGGGCAGCTTTGACGCTTGTGGGCAATTGGTTATAGTCTTTATTGGTTTTCCGCTTGGAATGCTTGAAGTTGAGCGATTGTCAGACCAGTAGCTTGAGCGATCGTTTCCAAGGGAACATCCTGTTTCAGAAGATTGAGAGCGATCGTTCGGCGCTCCTCTTCCTTTCGCTTCTCAATTCCCATTTATTCGATCGACGTGACGTGAGGCATCTGTCTCTCCTGCTCACACTGTGCAAGCTCAGCCCGAAATACTTGCTTCAGACCTTCCGGCAACTCCAGCATCCTACCATAAGCATCACGCGGCTCAGTCATGACATCAATTGACAAAAACACTGCCGTAGCACTGCTCCAGCTATCTTTGAACTCTCAGCGTTGCATCGAATGGATTCCACTGTTTTGTAACAACTGTCGCTCTGTGCTGTCCAGCGTCACTTTGTCGAGCAGAGACAATCGCGGATCTTTTAGCGCAGTGCTAGATGAACTCATTGCAGTTCCGATCGCATCATACCAAAAGTTCGCCTCAGCATAGAGCGACGCTTGGGAGAGACGATCGCTTGTCTTTGCTAACTGAGTTTTCAAATCCGCAGGCAATGGAACGACTTCGATTTCAGAGGTGGCAAAGAGATTGCTAGAGGGACGATCGCGATCGCAGACTGAGACTACTTGCCAACGATATTTGCCGATCGCAAGTTCAGGCGCTGTTTGATTCAACGAAAGCACCATGAGACCGGGAGACGATTGAAACTGCTTCTCTTTGATTAATTGATAGCGATTGTTCTCAGTTTGTGCGTAGAGTCTAAATTCCATCGAAACAGGGGTAGCATCGGGCACGAACCAAACAAACGTGGGACGAGTCGAAACGGTTTGTTTAAAGCCTTGTGGAGCCAGTAGGATTAAATTTGGCACATTGGATTCAGTAGAAGGCATCACGTTGCCGCAGCCTCTACCACCCGCTGATCGACCGCTCGAAGGTGCTTGGTCAGGGTCATCTGCGAATGCTGAAACGGGCAGTAGCAAAAGTCCGAATAAGAAGATTGATCTGATTGCTAAGTGATTCACCATGACGTTAGAGAATAGAGCAATATTTCATCAAACCGCTTTCAAGAGAGGCTAACCATTACCCAAAGAGGTGAGATAGCCGTTTTCGCCAAGATTGAGCATCGCGCCAAGTCAGTTCACAGGCAGTTCCTTGGGGGGAACGAAATTGACGATCGAACTTTCCGCCGAGCGATCGCGCCAGTTCTTTCGCTTGTTCAGTTCCTCGTCCAGGATGAGTATCTTTGCAATGATCATTGATTCCATCATCCAGAATTTGTAAGCTCCATTGATGATGTTGATGAGTACAGACAACATCGAGCCGACTTGCTGCGATCGCGTGTTTACCGACATTACAAAGCGCTTCTTGCAGAAAGATACAGAGTCCTTGCTTTTGTTCTGAAGTCAGATCACAATCTTTGAGCAAGTCGAAATTTGGAGGAATGCAAACCCGGATCGAAGCGAATCCTGGCAAATCTCGCTGTAATGTCTCTTCGTAGACTTGATACAGCAGATCAGGTAGCGGAGTTTGAATGTAACGATTTTCGCCAGAGAGTAGTTCTTGTTTCATCGATTCATAAACGGATCGCAGTTCCTGATTCAGCGATTCCAACTGCGATCGCAATGGCGTTTCATCTAAGTTTCTCAAAAT
>JAYVFW010000556.1:0-7621 GCA_043772715.1 Phormidesmis sp.
ATCGGCTTCGAGCAGGTCATCAAAGGTTCGGCAGGCAAGGAGCGTAGGAAAGCAAGTTTTGGGAATCAGTAGGCGATCGAGCAGTGCTTCTGTTAGCTCAACGGGTAAAAGGGTTTCGGCTTGAGACGTTTTGAGTTCAGGCGACTGCGGTTTTTCAGGGGTTAGCAGATCATCAAGCTTGGCAAAGGCGGTAACATCGATCTCAGCTTCTTCGGCGACCAGTTTTTCGCCCTTATAAACATCCTTGCGAGCATCAACCCCCAAGAGAGCAACCCAACCGTCTCCGTAGGTATAGATAATGCGGAAATCGCCAGAACGCAAACGGTAAATGTCGCCTCTGTACCCGTGCAGTTTTTTCTTCAGACTGCCGTGGGGCTTAGGGTCATCCCGTAAAACCTCAATCTTTTCCAAGATCTGCATGACTCGCTCTTTGGGGATGGCAAGAAGCTGATTGGTGAAAGTGGGCTTGTGGATAATCTCAAAGGGCACAAGAGTTTGGGTACTAAATTGTTAGGAATGAGCAGGATGCCATCGTAGAAATGATGGTTTCCTACGGGTGCAACAGTGTTAATCTTGGCACATCATAGCGAAGAATTGCGGAAACAGGTATTTGAATTAATTCGCCAAATCTGCCTGCCGAGTGGGCTCAGAATTTGCATTCCAAGCTTTTAGGGAAACAAGCTTGTATTCAATACTGCCTTCTCCCGTGGTGGGATTTGTTTTAACGATTTCTTGGAGTCGAGCAGAGTAAAGTTTTGTGGTTAATGTTAGCTCGACTTCATCTTCGATCGCGCTATCCATGATTTTGCCGGAGTAAGACATGCCTTCGACAATATCCCGAATCTCAAAGGTTTTTCGAGTTGTGCTAGCAGAGAGAAGCTGTCCCCGAATCTCAAATTCAACTGGGGATTCAATTTCCATTTTGCGAACAATTTCGACTGCATTCAGTGCGCTGAGCGTAGATAGTGCAGCAGAGCCACCTTTCTTAGTATTGGAGGAACCCCAGTCAAGGTAGAGATCGGCGTTTGCATCGACTAAGGACAAGAGAAATTTGCGGTATCGAGAGGCTGAACGTCTTTGTAGACGAATCAGGGTTTCTCGCAGTTTAATTTCATTGGTACTATGATTGACGAGTTCTAAAAATTCCTCAAGAACGCTTTCGGCTAGAGGATTTTCTAAAAAACTGAGTTGTTGAACCGAGGGAGCCGCAGAAGCTAGACGAATTCCGAAAGACCCTTTGAAGACTCCCAAGACTGAGAGTTGCGTTTGTGCAGTAATTTCTTCTGCCACTTTACCAAAGGGTGTTGCTCGTCCTGCTTTCACTTGTCCAATTGCATCAAGCGTATCTTGAAGCGAGCCTAGAATCATCGCGAGACGTTTGGCAGGTGCTTCTTGAAAGGTGATCTGAGGTTGCCCGTCCACAAAACTAAGTCTCAGATTCAGGATCTCACGTTCTTTTTCTTTTGCGACATAACGAACATCGGCTAGATCGTTAAAGATGAAGGATTCGGGGCGTTGCTCAACGATCGCAAGTGTCCGAAAAGCGTCATCCATGCGATCGGGAAAATCAGGAATTTCAGGATTGAGTGGAAGGAGTAGGACAAACTCCCCTCTGGACTCACTTGTAAATTGCCAAATCGAGTGTTGATTTTCGATTTTCGACTCTTCATGCCAACCATTGCTGCGGAGGTAAGCTGCCAACGTTTCAGGGCTGATCGCGTAGAATTCTTCCAACCTGATCTCTGGTAGTTTCATATAACTTCACCTTCTGCAATGGTTTGCATGATGGTCTGGAGCGTGTCTGGAGTCAAAAGGTTTTTGCGGGGGATGTGAATAGTTATGGTTTCTGCATTTTGAGTAGGGGTTGCTCCTTTCAACGACATCCAGTAGGCACATTTTTTAACTAGACTTTGATCTTCTGAAACACTGAGCCAATCTGTCGTGTCTCTGGGAACAAAGACCACAATGAGAAGCTGTGGAGAACTTGGATTGGGGTGAATTAGGCGGCGATAGTTGTGGATGGCAAGGGGATAATATACAGCCTCTTCGCGAATAATGGTGCTATCAGAAATGCACTTGACTTGGGCATCGAATTTTGGGGAGAGCAGTCTGCCGATTTGACCGGGTACTTCGATCGAGATATCGATTCCAGAGTTGTCTAACGCTCTGCCTTTGACTCGTAGTTCATATCCTGCGACGGCTGCGATCGTGTCTAAATAAGCATAGCTGAACTCTTCTTGCTGAAGAGTTTTATACATTCCCCCACTGATCGCGCTTTCCGCCATCTCACGTATTTTTTAGATCATTTATACTAATTAGCCCAATTCTCTCAGAGAATGCCTTTTTTAGCGAGAAGTGTTACGAATTGTTAAAAATTTTAGACAGAACTGAGGTTGAATGATGGCATTTGAGTTGTTTCCGCGGGCACTACGGGAAGATTTTCCAAAACATCAGTTGCATCGGGGAGATGTTGCAATGATCGTGGAACATCATCCTGTCGCTAATAGGGAAGGCGGCTATAGCCTGGAGGTCTTTAATGCGATCGGAGAGACGAATGCCTCCGGCACAGCAAAGCTGAACGCAGTTTTAGTAGTTTCTGAATCACAGATTGAACCACTGATGAGAAATGAGGTGTTGTACATCCGAGCGCTGGATGAAGTCGTCTAGAAGAGGCTGCCCTGCGTTGTATCTGGGGGAGTTATTTTTGACGTTGTTTTCTTGCTTCCAGCTTTGCCCTTCGATTTTTTCTTATCATGCAAACCCTGGGCAACTTCTTTGGCGTAGCGTTGATGGTTTAACTCCAAAAGCCGATGCTTGCACCGCGCTTCGCGTTCGAGCACTTCTCGTCTGGCAGTTTCGCTGATGGTGAAGCGATCGCCCTGTTTGGTTTTGTGGAAGCCGTGCCCCAGGTCGAGGTCTTGCCAACCGTAGGCGATCGCCATCTCCTGATCTATCGAACCATGCAACTCTCGCAATGTCTGAATATCATCTACCATCTCATTGGAGTCAGTAAATTTCATTGCTAGGTTGAGCCAGAATCGAGCAGTTCTTCTAGTTTTTCCACAAGTGGGGTTAGGTCGTTATTGACAATATCCCAAATAATATCGAGGTTTACATCAAAATAGGCGTGAGTTAAACGATCGCGTGTTCCAGCCATTTGTCTCCACGCAATCTTTGGCGTTCGCTCCTTTATGTCTTGAGAAACGTTTTTGGCTGCTTCTCCTAAAATCTCGACTAAACGCACAACGGCTAATGCTAAGAGTTCATCGCTATCGAGATCAGCACGGTTATGTCCTTGAGTGAAGGCGATCGCTTTGCGGGCAGCATCTAGCATATGGCGTAAGCGAACTTCATCGCGGCTGTCCATAGTAAACCTCAGCTTCGGCTAAAACGCGATCGCGGAAGTAACGACTGAGATCTTGAGGAGTATTCAGGTCAACAGTTTGCTTAAAAAGTTCTGAAAGTTTGTCTTGAATATCAATGAAGGTGAAGCCTGGGGTATGCCCTGGCTCAAATTCAACCAGAATGTCAATATCGCTATCAGGGCGGAAGTCATTCCGCAGTACGGAACCAAAAAGAGCAAGCCAGCGAATATGATACTCCTGACAAATCTCAGCAATTTTGTCGGATGGAACCGGAACCCGCGATCGTCTGATCAGTTCAGTCATGATGCACTTATACCTCTACAACAAATTTAGTTGATCATCATCCAATTCAGCTTTTGGCGGCTGCTTTTTATTGGTTTTACCTTTTGCCTTTTTACGAGCCGTGATGCGTAAAGCCCCCGTGCTTTAGCCGGGGGATATAAGCGAATGACCGAATTTATTCGGTCGTGAGCGCCCTGATTAACTCTCTAATCACGTCATTCAAGCTGCGTTCCTTCTGCTCACAATATTTCAAAAGTGCAGCATATTCTTCATCAGAACACCGCAGAGTTAGTTTCTTCATGCCACCATCTAGCCATCAGTATGCTATCATTCTACCATGAAGACCTTGAAGTTTAAGCTGTATCAACACAAGCGGAATCGATTTCTCAAGCGCTCAATTAATGCGGCTGGAGTGATTTATAACCACTGTATTGCCCTCCACAAACGCTACTACCGAATGTGGAGCAAACATTTGAACTGCGCCAGACTTCAAGCTCATATTGCCAAACTGCGGAAGCGCAAAGAGTTCTGGCAGTTAGTCGGCTCTCAGGCGGTGCAGGATATCTGTCAGCGCATTGAGAAAGCCTACCAACTGTTCTTCAAACATCACAAAACAGGAGTCAGACCCCCCAACTTTAAGAAAGTGAGGCGATACAAATCGTTCACCCTCAAACAAGCAGGGTACAAGTTCTTGGGCGGCAATCGTATCAAGATTGGTAGCAAGGTCTATCAATACTGGAATTCTAGGGAGATTGAGGGCACGGTCAAGACGTTGACGATTAAACGAACTCCACTCGGAGAACTGTTTATGTTTGTCGTCGTGGTTAACCACGTTGTTGAGCCGCAAATCAAAGTTGAGACGAGTCGCATCGCTGGCTTTGATTTTGGCTTGAAAACGTTCCTCACCTGCTCAGATGGCTCCCAGATTGAATCGCCGCAATTCCTCAAACAGTCGCTCACTGCCATCAAAAAAGCCAGTCGTCAGCACTCTAAAAAATTGAAGGGTTCAGCTAACCGGGAACAAGCCAGAAAGCATCTTGTTCGCAAACATAAAGACGTGTCTAATCGCCGCTCTGATTGGTTTTGGAAACTGGCTCACGACTTAACAGACAAGTTTGACGTGTTGTGTTTTGAGACGTTGAACCTCAAAGGGATGCAGCGTCTATGGGGACGGAAAATTTCAGATCTCGCGTTCGGAGAGTTCATCAAAATTCTCGAATGGGTGGCTCAGAAGAAAGACAAGCAGGTAGTTTTCATCGACCGATGGTATCCGTCGTCTAAGACTTGTAACCACTGTGGGCACGTCTTGAAAGAGTTGGCTTTAGAGGTGCGAGAATGGCGCTGTCCGTCCTGTCAGTCCATTAATGGGCGGGATGAAAACGCGGCTAAGAACATTCAAACGGTTGGGGCATCAACCGTTAAGTTAGGTGATGTTAGACAGGCTTCGCCTGCAATCACTGTCTGAGCTTAGAATCCCCCGTGCTTTAGCCGGGGGAGTATGTCAATTTTTCCTTTCTTATCATGCAAGCCCTGGGCGACTTCTTCGGCGTAGCGCTGATGGTTTAACTCCAACAGCCGTTCACGTAGTGGTGAGAAGCACATCGAGCACTTCTCGTCGAGCGGTTTCGCTGATGGTGAATTGGGAGCCTTGTTGAACTAAACTTCTTCGTCTGCTTGTTGTTTTAGCAGGTTCACAACTTCCTCTGAAAGCCATAATCCTGAATCTCGCAAAAGTTGTAGGCGATCGCCCACAGATTCGATCAAGCCTCGCTGTTTTGCCAAGACGATCGCACCGCCTGTCCCTAATGTGGCAATTCCCAACGCATAAGCACAGCGTCTTGCCGCAGTGTCGTCTATCATTGCGCGGTAGTCCGGGTTTTCTAGGGCAAAACTCAAAACGGTGGATTCACCTACTCCGAGATCCCAAGCAGCGATCGCGGGATGAATGGTAACTTCAAGGGGATTAGTCCAAGAAACACTGGCTAATTGCTGGGAGGCAATATCATTTTTGGCAGCAGTGACTTCCTCCCAGACTGCGTGAGGAACTAGAATTTTGTTGAACAGTTGCGGTAGTAAATCAGCTTGCCCGCTTTTGAATAACACAATTAATGGAGAAGCGTTAATGACTACTCGATCAATCGGCATTCGCTAACTCCTGGTCGAGTTCTTCAGGGGTGTATTGCAAGACAGAGACTTTGTATCGAGAGAGAGCAGTAATAAAGTCTGAGCGAGATAAACCAGCAACCTCAGCCGCCTTGCCTTGGGAAACTTCGCCTAGTTCATACCATTTGACGGCAGCCGCAACTCGCATCTCTTGCACAAACTCGTCGGGAGCTTTGCGAAGCGCGGAGAAAACTGTGTCGGGGAGTTGAATTTGCACGGTTTGCATAGAATTTATGGTTAGAACAGGGGTATTTGATCAGACGGGGAATCTGCTTTTACGGTAGCCTTTTTCTTAGAACCTGCCTTTGTTTTCTTTTTACCCTTATCATGCAAACCTTGAGCAACTTCTTCGGCGTAGCGCTGGTGGTTTAACTCCAACAGCCGATCGAGCACTTCTCGCCTGGCAGTTTCGCTGATGGTGAAGCGATCGCCCTGTTTGGTTTTGTGGAAGCCGTGCCCTAAGTCGAGGTCTTGCCAACCGTAGGCGATCGCGACTGCCTGATCCATTTCAATATGCAGCGATCGCAATCTCTGAATATCACTCGCTGTCTCGCTGGCATTGTGGAAGCGGTTGTAGGTTTTGGTGAGTCCTTCCTGACGATCGCGCATGACTGCATGACGATGGGTGTAGTAGGTTTCGCCGATCTTTTCAATATTTTCTAAGAAGCCATCTGAGCTAGGCATTGGAAAGGTTAAAAAAGTATCAGTATTTGAATAACTCAAGTCTGCTTTCAGAGTTGAACTACTGCGCCAAGCCCATTCGTTATGTATACTAGATTGTAAAATGGCAAAGAATTTGTATGCTTGATAAGCAAATACTTTTAGCTTCTGGGACAAAACAGAGTTAGAACTTACAAAAGCTAGGGATAGATATTTTGAAGTGCCAGAGCATACAAGTATAGATTTTACTGGGTCAAGTCTTTGAAAAAACTTTTCTCTTCGATCCCAGAACAACCAGTATCTTGATTCATGAATTTGACCTGTCAAACTATCTCTATACGGCTTAACTCTTTCTGTCACTATGTCAAATAGATGGGTATATTGTGATGCTTGTTCATATTCCCAATTTTGAAAATCAATAACATAGCATGGAGCTAATTGTGTAGGACTTTCAGTTACATCTTCACCTCCCAAATATGGCTGGACTATGTCAGAATAACTTGAGGAAAGATTGATCAAATATTCGCGTTCTTGAGGTGTAACGACAAAGCCATTTCCATGAATTTTTACTCCTTCCGAAATCATTCCTTGGTTAGCTTTTAGAGGCATTGCAGCCATTTTTTTAGATTCATCAAACAGACCACTTGATATATAGTCAACTTTCCTTTCATCTAAAATACGCTCTCCAGCCCAGACACCTTTGCACAGCCAAATTAGACTTACAAAAACTCCGGCGGCACCAACCCAAGGTATTGAAGGAAAAGCTCTAAATATTTCTACCGAATCATTCTCTATTAGATAATCTAAACCGACTTCCTTCGTATCTCCTTGCGCTATTGTATTTGTTGTAATCAACCCCAAGTAGCCCTTTTTATCAAATAAATCAAACGACTTTCGCAAGAAGTAAGTACATAAATCAGCAGCACCTTTAGAACTCAGAAAAGTATTCTTCAGCCCATCTTGATAACTCTCTCCAAAAACAGTTGTAATACGTTTACCACCCAAAAAAGGTGGATTGCCAACGATCGCACTAAACCCTTTCGCTTCCCCTTCCAAAAACACTTCAGGAAACTCCAACAGCCAATGAAACGGTTTGCGAGGCGGTTGATTCGCTGGATTTCCCAGGTTTAACATTCGTTTTGCACCTGCCT
>JAYVFW010000557.1:0-7603 GCA_043772715.1 Phormidesmis sp.
ACTTGGTAGGTGTCAAACCAGGAGCCGTGTGCAGGGAAAGTTGCACGCACGGTTCTGAAGGAGAGGTGTCCTCAAGTAATCGAGGCATCGACTCTAATCAATCTCGGCACATTCTTCTACTTGCGATCGGCGTTGCTGAATGAAAGGATGAATTGCCCTCCTCACGAAGTGGGGCGAAGCCCTCGCCAACCCTCCTCCCCAGGGAGAAGGAAGCCAGAAGTCTTGTTCCCTCTCCTTTTGGGAGAGGGCTAGGGTGAGGGCGAATCTGACGGTTCGTAGCTAGATTCAGCAACGCCCAATTAGTCTCGTAGGGTGTAGCCGACTCCGCGCACCGTATGCAGTAGCCGAGATTCTTGATTTTCTTCTAGCTTCAATCGCAAGTAGCGAATGTAGACTTCAATAATATTAGAGTCGCCCATAAAGTCGTATCCCCAGACGTTTTCGAGAATCTGATCGCGCGTAAACACTTGGCGCGGATGCCTCAAAAGATACTCTAGTAAATCAAATTCTTTAGCGGTGAGTTCGATCGATCGAGTGTCGCGATAAACTTCACGAGTTTTGCGATTTAGCCGTAACGTGTTGAACTGAAGAACTTCTTCATCGCCGTCTTGAACACGACGCAGATGAGCGCGGATTCTGGCTAACAGTTCCTCAATGCTAAAGGGTTTGACCACATAGTCATCGGCTCCGGCATCAAGTCCGGCGACGCGATCGCTCACTTCGTCTCGTGCTGTCAGCAAAATCACCGGAACTTTGCTTCCCGTTGAGCGCAACCGCCGACACAGTTCTAAGCCCGACAAACCCGGCAGCATCCAGTCTAGAATGGCTAGATCGAGCGTGGACTCGCGGGCAAGCGTTAAACCTGCCATGCCATCGTGTGCCACACTCACTGTATATCCTTCGCTGATCAGTTCTAATTCAACAAACCGAGCGAGTTTTACTTCATCTTCAACTAACAGAATGTGAGCGCTCATGATCGAGTTCCTATTGCCGGAAGTGTTAACGTAGCCATACTGCCTTAGTCGGGGTGAGATTCTACAGTAATGCTGCTGCCCATACATTTGACTAATATTTTAGCTTCTGATTGAGCAATGAGAATTGGCGGAGAATCAATGTTAAATTTGAGCGACTGCGATCGCATGAATTCGAGCCTGACGATCAAAAATTACTCGTGGTTTCAACAAGATAAAAGCAAAGTTCCGCCAGTGGTAGGACAAGAACATCAGTTGGCAAGAACCCTACATCCAACAATTATATGAACAACAGTGTGAGACAAAGCTTTGTGCTGTCCAACCTGCACTTTGATAACAGGAACATCTGTTCAGTTTGAGCTAGTCAAAGGCAGTTTTGGCGCAACCGCTCGAAATATTCCACCTCGATCAAGAACGCGATCGAGACAACCACAGACCGTTCTCTTTTCGTACGAGATACTATCTAGAGAAATCCTTCACATTCGGTAGCGAGTGTGAAGGATGAGTCACCCCTAAGAAAGTTAATAGTATTGAGAAGATATCTGAGGCAGTATAAACGCAGGTGCGTTGTCTAATTTCAGATATACGAAAGGGTTACTCCGCTACCTTCGTGAAATTAGCTTAAGTAAAGCGATACTCTGGTGCTATCTCATTTGGTATGGGGTAGTGGTTTATTTATATTTTGATCCCTCCTTTGAGGTATGGATGAACTCGATCGGGATCAGCGCTGTAATTGGCACAGCACTTGTGATGAGTGTTTCCCCCGCAGCGGGTGGCAAAAGAGATCACTGGCAAATATTCAGGCTATATCTGATGCCGTTCTGTGTATCAAGCTTTTCTGCTTTAATCAAAGGGCAGGGATTCATCGTGTTTATATCACCAAAAGTCCAAGAAACATTAGTAGCAGTGTTCCTTTGTGTGTTGTTTCTATCGCTTGTTTTAGTCGTCAAGTTAGCTAAAAACAAAAGGGTCTAGCATCTGCGATACACCAAAGAACCATTACATTTCGCTCGAAATATTAGAAAATCGGACATTGACACTCTCCACCGCATAGGCATTTTATTAGCGCATTAAGGGCAAGGGTTATGTCTTTCGACTGAAGCTTCTTCTTGGAACTTTTATTTATTTTATAGAAATTTTGAGGCACCCTAGTGAATAAACGGGGAAATCATGAAGCTAAAAGTTCTTCAAAATACGACATTCAAGCAGTCTACTGCCGATTCGGCACGGTTATCTGCTCAAGATAAGGTTAACGTTGGGGCGGGAAAGGTCTTTGAGATTCATTCCTGGAAACTGGTGGGCAATAATCATCTCAAGATTGTGCTGGTGAGTGAGTTTTTGGGTAACCCACCGCTCAACACTTGGTTTGTCTATTTGCCTCACATTCAACTTGTGAACAGTCAGGGACAGGTGACTAGTGCCGCGCGCCGACCCTCTTTGCCGATTAATTTACCCTCGATCGGGCTTCCTGCAACTAAGCGCTTAAATGTGCCTTACCACAGCCAGCTTGACAATGCTGAGAATCCGGGTGGAGCTTGCAACGTCACCAGTTTTGCGATGATCATGCGCTACTTGCAGATTCGGCAGAAAACCAATGCGGTGCAGTTTGAAGACGAGCTTTATCGCTACATGGAACGAAACGGATTGAGTCGGCACGACCCGGAAGATCTGGCAAAAATGGCAGCCGATTATGGGGTAAGAGATGACTTTACGACTCAGGGCAGGCTCTATGATATTCGCAAAGCGATCGCTGAGGGTCGTCCTTGCATCATCCACGGATATTTCACGAGTTTTGGTCACATCATGGTGGTTCGAGGCTACGATCGCAGCGGCTTTTTAGTGAATGACCCTTACGGTGAATGGACGGCGTATGGATATCGCAAAGACTTAACCGGAGAAAACTTGCACTACTCGAATGATTTGATCCAAAGCAAAAGCTCACCAGAAGGCGTTAACTTTATTTGGCTGCATCGACTTACAAAGGCATAGTTTGCGGCGTTCTTCTAAGTGAATTGAATCGGTGGTGAATAGCGCTAATCCTTCCGATCTCGTTCATGTTCATCAATCTAAACCATGATGATCACAAGAATATCACCGTAAGGATGTTGCCATACTCCTACGGTGATCTAGTATTAGTCAACGTCAGTTCGACGAGGTTTTTCGCTGCGTTGTCATCAGCTTCTGCCCCCCAAATCCCCCATTCTGGGAGACTTTGAACCGGACATTTTGGCTTGAAGTCCCCCAATTTGGGGGATTTAGGTAGCTCTCCCGAATTCACAACCAGAGCGAAACGCTTCTATAAAACTGACGTTAATCAGACTACAGCTTTGTGCCGCATTCGGGGCAGAATCTATTGCTAGCGACATTCTTCGCGCCACAACTGCTGCAATACATCAGTTCAGTTGCGCGTTCTAGGCTCTTGCGATCGGGCAACCCCAACATTTGAGCATTGCTCTTGCCCGGAGCCACCATCGGATAGCAGTTTTCGGCTCGATTGACTCGCGCATCAAGCAACACCGGCCCGTCGTGTGCCAGCATTTCAGCAACCGCGCTACTCAACTCGTCGCGAACACTGATCATCATGCCCTTAATGCCATAGGCTTCTGCCAACTTCACAAAGTCGGGCATCGATGGCTCCATGTTAGAAGACGAGTAGCGCCCTTCCCAAAAGGCTTCTTGCCACTGGCGCACCATGCCCTGCCAGCCGTTGTTAATAATCACAATTTTGGCGGCGATTCCATACTGCGACAGCGTGCCCAACTCCTGCAAATTCATCTGAAAGCTAGCATCGCCGCTAATGCAAATTACTTGCTCGTCACTGCCAACCGCCACCTTAGCCCCCATCGCCGCCGGAAGCCCAAAGCCCATCGTGCCCAGACCCGCGCTAGAAATCCAGCGACGAGGGCCGTTTTTGAGGAATTGCGCCGACCACATTTGATGCTGTCCCACATCGGTCGTGTAGAAGGCATTAGGAGCCTGTTGCGCCAATTCGACAATGACTTCTTGAGGTGAAAGCTTGTCGGGGTAATGAGGCACTTCGAGCGGATAATCTTCGCGCCAGCGATCGATTCTGGCTAGCCAGTCGCTCGTCTGATCTGACTTTGCCGGGTCGCCATCTTCGTGACTGCGATCGAGCAAATTGATCAACACTTGCCTGACATCACCAACGATCGGCACTTCAGGAACTCGCGTTTTACCCACTTCTGCCGGGTCAATGTCAATGTGGATGACTTTGGCGCGAGACGCAAATTCGTCTAACTTGCCAGTCACGCGATCGTCAAACCGTGCCCCGACCGCAATCAACAAATCACATTCTGTCACTGAGAAGTTGGCATAAGCGGTGCCGTGCATTCCCAACATCCCCACCGCGAGGGGATGATGCTCATCAAAAGCACCGATTCCCATTAACGTCGTGGTGACGGGAAGCTGGAAGCGCTCTGCGAGTTCTTTCACTTCGGCGTGAGCATTGGCCGCGATCGCACCTCCACCCACATAAAGCAAAGGCTGTTTGGCTTGCCGAATTAACTTCAAGGCTTGCCCAATCTGATGCGGATGACCTTTCACTGTAGGGCGATAGCCCGGTAGCCGCACAGCACCCGGCTCAACTGGCTCATAGTCAAAAACTTCGGTGCCGACATCTTTCGGGATATCGACTAACACAGGCCCCGGTCTGCCCGTGCTGGCGATGTAGAACGCCTCTGCAATGATCCGCCCCATGTCTCTAGGGTCGCGCACCACATAGGAGTGTTTGACGATCGGGAGCGTAATTCCGTAAATATCTGTCTCTTGGAAAGCATCGCTGCCGATCGCGGGTCGCGGCACTTGCCCCGTGATCACCACGAGTGGAATCGAGTCCATATGCGCTGTGGCAATGCCAGTGACCAGATTGGTTGCACCGGGACCTGACGTGGCAAAACACACGCCAACCTGACCAGTGGCACGGGCATAGCCATCAGCAGCGTGGGCTGCTCCTTGCTCGTGCCTGACCAGAATGTGTTGAATGCCGCCGATCGCTTCTGCCTTATAAAGCTCGTCATAGATGGGCAGAATCGCTCCGCCCGGATAGCCGAAGATGTGCTTAACGCCGTGCCGTCTGAGGCTATCGATCAGCGCAAAGCCACCTGTCACCCGTTGTACTGCCACTCGTTGCAATTGCACTAGGGAACCTCGCCAAACCGTCTAAGGGGACAATTTTTGTATCTAAAGATGCAATAGTATAGAAGCTTAGTGTAGTGCTGATTACGATCCCTGTCGAGACTAATTATTAGCGATCGCGCCACAACGCTACCTATCCCTATAGTCTAGTCAATTTATGAGTCAGTTTATCTGTCAAATTTTGTTGACATTAGCGTGGGTTAGACCGCATCCTGCAAAACCCGTCGAGTGTTGCGCCACGCCCAGATGCCGACGATCGTCACCACGACACTCATGCCAATCAGCACAGATCGCAGCCCCAATTCAGATTGCGGATTGTGGGCGACCTGATTATTGATCACGTCAATTAACGGCCCCGTAATAGCTAACGGTAGGCTGAGAGCAATATTCACAATGTTATTTTGAAAACCAAACACCTTGCCTCGCATGGCTTCTGGAGTGCGTTGCTGAATCAGAGTCTGCATCGGCACCGCGACCAGCGAGGCTCCTAACCCAAAAAAGCCCGACAAGGTTAAGCTGAACGCTTGGTTAGACGTGAACGAGAACATCGTGAGCACAAACGCCATACAAACAAAACCGACCAAAGGCAGCGGTTTGCGACGGAAGCGATCGCCCCAGTGACCTAAGGCTGCTGCCCCAAACACCATGCCTACGCCCGCCGCCGCCAGCAGCAAGCCAAACTGAGTTTTTTCTAGCCCGATTTTTTGCGTCAGGTTAATCGCTAACACCGTCAACGCCGCCAAAACTGAGTAAAGAATCATGAGTTGCAACATGGCATATCTCACCAGGGAATCTTTACGCAGATATGCCAGCCCTTCCTTAAAATCGCTCCACGGATGAAGCGGAACGACCTTCTCACCCGCTGGTTTCTTTTCTTCTAAAGGCATCAGATAAAGCACACTTCCAGCCAGGAAATACAAGCCGCCGACTAAAATTTCTCGTCCCCACTCTGCGTTAAACCCACTAGCCACTTTCAGTAATGGGTCACCGATCGCAAACCCCACAATTAACGAACCCATCATCGTTGTGGTGAATAGTGCGTTTGCCGTTAACAAATTCTCTGGCTTAACCAAAAAGGGAATCGTCGCTTGCTCTGCGGGGGCAAAAAACTGAGTCAAGACCGATTCTAAAAACGCGATCGCGACCAAGATGATAAATGCCTTGGGCAAAAACGGCAGCAGCAACAACATCACGCCGCGCCAGATATTGCAACCGCTTAAAATTGTTTTTTTGTCATAGCGATCAACAAAAATCCCTGCTGCCGAGCCAAAGAAAACAGCGGGTAGCGTTGCGGCAATCATCACCACCGATCTCATTGAGTTTTCGGTTTCGGGAGAAGAACCGTAATCACTCAGGAGCGCGATCAGCAGCACAAAAAAAACTTTATCTGCGATTTGAGACAAAATTTGCCCGCTCCACAGCATCATGAAGGGGCGATTGTGAAGCATCGCTAAAAAGCCGTTAGGAGAGGGCTGGGAACGAGTAGGAAGCATAGAGTAGAGATTTTAAAAATCAGGTGAAAACCCTCTCTGTGGGTCAGGTTTAGACATTATGTAGCGTTTAGACCTGACCCATCACAACTTTATCTGAAATACATCCTTGCGGGAGTATGCCCAGGATTATCTTAAAGAGACATAAAGCAGCGCTAGGATTCAGCGCTGACTTCTAGTATCTCGCTGATGTCGAGGGGTTATAGCGCTGCAATAGCGCAGTTATGAAACTGGTGGCAGTTGTGTAGGTTTGGGGCGATCGTCGATTTGCAGTGATTTCATAGCCTTGCACAGTTTGCGGCGATCGCCATAAAGTCAAATGATCGACCGCAGGGTCAGCATAGAAACTGTCTGAGTCACCGCCGCCTAGCAAAGCCGAACTCCACGCCGTAAAGCGATCGTGACTGACCCGATGAATCGCAAAATCTCCGGCTAGTGGAACGCCCCATCCATCAAGGGCAATCATGGCGCTGACGGAGCCACCCTGCTTTTGCCAGAGACGGGCGGCTCCGATCGCGGCAACGACCCCGGCGCTAAACGCAATGAAGATTAGCGGAGTCGTCGCTTCAGTCGTGGATAAAAATTCTAAAAGGTGCAGAGGAGAATAGGCAGGAGTCTTTTCAGCCGGAAAAATCAAGACTTCCTGGCGGGGATGCAGTGCTGCAACAAAGTTTTGGGAAAGTTGCGATCGGTGTATTCCAGGACAGATCACGATTTTCATTCTAGAGGCTCCACAGATCTCCCGCATTTGACCAAAACCTCGAAGGTTTAAGCCACTCTGTCGGTCACGATGCTTGATTCTTGGTTAAAACCTCCGAGGTTTGCGTCAGTCCTTTAGATTGATTTTAACGATGTCATAATCTTTTGAATGTTTATCCCCCCACAGGGGATGTTAGCCTTAGTAGTGTGAGATTTGTGCCGCACTTCAAGTCTTGGCGCATCCACACTGTCCACGTTAATTTGAGAGACAAAAAGTGGTCGCTACCC
>JAYVFW010000558.1:0-24641 GCA_043772715.1 Phormidesmis sp.
TAGACGTTTGACCGATCGGTCAAAATTTCATAGCCATCTTCAGTGACGAGAACCGTATGTTCAAATTGGGCAGAGAGCGAGTTGTCTAGGGTAACTGCCGTCCAACGATCGGGCAACACGCGAGTGTTTTTGGTGCCTGCGTTAATGATCGGCTCGATCGCCAGCGTCATGCCAGCCCGAAGTTTGACGTTTGGCATATCGTGGGTGCGAAAGTTGAAGACGGAAGGTTCTTCGTGTAGATTGCGACCGACTCCATGCCCCGTGAAGTCTTCTACGATTTTAAAGCCGTTCGCCTCAACATAGTCTTGAATAGCTCCGGCGAGATCGAGCAAAAATGCCCCGGCTCGAACTTGCTCAATGCCTTTATAAAGTGCCTGTTCGGCAACGTGAATCAGTTTAGCTGCGTCAGGCGTAACTTGACCGACGGCGATCGTAATACACGAATCGCCATGAAAGCCTTCAAAAAACGCGCCCGTATCGACTTTCAGCACATCGCCCGTCCGAATCACTCTTTTGCGGCTCGGAATTCCGTGAACAACCTCTTGGTTGATGCTGGAGCAAATCGAGGCAGGAAAGCCGTGATAGCCCTTAAAGCTGGGTGTGGCTCCCATTTCTCGAATGCGCTTCTCAGCATGAGCATCCAGGTCAGCCGTCGTCATTCCTGGCTTGACCATTTCTGAGATTTCTTTAAGGACGATCGCTACGATTTTTGCCGCCTGCCGCATGATCTCGATTTCGCGCTGAGACTTAATTTCAACGCCTCGACGCTTTTTAGGAGAGGACTGAGGAAGCAGATTACTGAGGATATTCATAAAAGTGGGCAGTTAGTTCAGCAGTGGGGAAAGCGACGAGCAGCACACGCCCTCGCCATTTTCTAAGGTAGCTTAATTCTCGTTCAAACGAGTCTTATCGAATTTGGTCTTGCCAGATCCGCACGAAGGCACGGCATACCATGCGTGGTGTTGTAGGGGCACGACGTGTCGTGCCCTCTCGCGATCGATTTATCAACGAGCAGTTGCAGGTCCAGCCGTCACGACCACCAAACGATCGGGATGCAATAGATCTTGAGTTGCCTCATTCACCTGAGCCTGAGTCACCGCATCAATCTGTTTAGGAAACTGACGAATCTCGGCGGGATTCAACCCATAGACTTCGTTCATCAGAATAATCTCTGCCAGATCATCGGGGTTTGCCAAATCAACCGGATAGCTGCTGGTCAGCGATCGCTGTGCCGTCAACACTTCGCTCGTACTCACGCCCTGAGTGCGAAATTGCTCTAAAACTTTCAGGGTGCTGGCGATCGCTTTGGGCGCATCTTCGGGGGCCGTCTGCATCGAGATCAAAAACGGACCTTGATGAATGCCTGCTTGGAAACCGCTGTAGATGCCGTAGGTGAGTCCTTGACGATCGCGGATCTCAGTTCCTAACCGACTCGACAGTGTATCGCCGCCCAAAATCTGGTTCATCACTGTTGCGGGATAGTAACGTGGATCGGTGCGATTAATCCCCGCGTAGCCAATGTAGGTAATTGACTGAGTTTTACCAGGGATGCCATCATAGAGACGCACCACATTTGCAGGCAGCGATACGGCAGGAAACGTTAGAGTAGGAGCTTTTCCGGTTGCCTTCCAGGTGCCCAACTCTTTCTCTAACAGACTCTTCACCTGAGCCGGGTCAAAGTCACCGACTAGCGCCAAGGTGGTTTTATCGGGGCGATAGTGGGTTTTGTAGAAGGTCAGCAAGTCTTGCTGTTGAATGCCTTTTAAGCTTGCCTCGGTCGGGAAGTTATAAAAGGGGTGATTTGATGGATAGATCGCTTGCTGAAAGGTGCGTCTGCCTTTTGATGCGGGGTTGTCTAACTGAACTTTGAGGGCAGTGAGCGATCGCTGACGGCTCAGTTCTAGCTCTTTGTCAGGAAAGACTGCGTTTTGCATCACGTCTGCCACGGTTTCCACCAGCGTAGGCAGATTTTCAACCAGCGTGTTAGCTCTGATCGCCACGCCTTCACGATTGGCATCAAATCCTAGATTAATGCCGCGATCGTCGAGTGTTGTCGCCAGCGTTAACGCATCTTTGGTTTGAGTGCTATTCATTAAGTTGTCAGCCGTCAATTTAGCAAGTCCTGCTTTTTGACTTGTATCAAACGCAGTTCCGGCATCTAGATGACCACTGAGCGAAACGGTCGGCGTACTAGAATCGCGCAGCAGCAGAACTCGCAGCCCGTTTGAGAGCATGATTTTTTCGGGCAACGCTTGAGCCGGACGATCGCTCTGCGTCACGGGCGGCAGATATTTTGCCACCTCAGCCGGATCGACGGGTGCCCCTAAATTAAACTGCTCTGCGGTTTGACCTGCATTCACCGATCCGCCCGCTTTGGCATCTAGCTGAGTCGGCTCAAAGAATCCTAGCGTTTGCTGATTGGGATCAAAATAGGTGGTTGCGACTCGTTGAATATCTGCGGCAGTGACTTTCTCGATCGCCGCCAAATAGCGATCGGTAAACTGATAATCTCCAGCCGTAGTTTGATCATCGCCAAGCTGCATTGCCTGACTGGTAATGTTGCGGTTTCGCAGCAGCACTGAAGATTTAAGTTGAGTTTTTGCTCGCTTCAATTCGTCAGCCGTCACAGCTTTAGTGCGAAGATCTGCCAAGCTCGCCTGAATGGTTTGATTGATTTTTGACAATTCTTGACCGGGTGCAGCCGTCGCACTTAACCCATACCAGCCGCCAGAAATCATGTTTGCCGGATAGCCGCTATAGTCACTGGCTAAACCCGATTCGATCAGTGACTGATAGAGCCGAGAACTGCGCCCTTGAGTCAGCACTAAATCAAACAGGTGTAGGGCTGGCACGTCGGGATGTGTGACGTTGGGGAGTGGATAGACCGCTTGCAAGAGAGACGCGCTTCCGGGTTGTTTGAGGACGATCGCAGCCTTTGAAGTGCTGCCCTTCATCACGAGCGGCGCAGGAGGCTGGGCTGGAGCTTTTGGCTGTTGAGATCTCGGAACTTTGCCAAATGATTCTTGAACGGCTTTTAGCGTCGAATCGGTTTGAAAGTCTCCCACAATCACGACGATCGCGTTGTCAGGGCTGTAGTAATTGCGATAGTAATCACGCACCTGCTCGACGGTGAATTTCTGGACATCGACTTTGGTGCCACCCACAGGCAACCCGTAAGGAGAATCGGGGAACGCCGCTTGCATCACTGCCCGATCGAGCCGATAACTCGGACTATTCTCATAGCCTTGCAGTTCTGAAATCACGACACGCTTTTCGCTTGTGAGCTGCGAGGCACCGATCACCGCACTCTGCATCCGATCTGCTTCGAGAGCGAGCAGCGATCGCAATTTATCGCGTTCAACGGTGCCAAAATAAGCGGTCTGATCGTAGCTCGTAAAGGCGTTAGATTGACTGCCCAAAGCGCTAAACAATCGACCAAATTGAATCGGACGATCGCTCGTGCCTTTAAACATCAAATGTTCGAGTTGGTGAGCAATGCCGTTTACACCGGGAGCCTCGTTGCGTGACCCAATGCGATACCAAACCTGCACAGTGACAACGGGCGCGGTCGGCACTTCTTTGGTTAGCACCGTTAAACCATTTTCTAAAACCGTCTTCTTCACCTGTTGAGTCGTAGAGGCGGGAGCAGAGGGTGCGCTCTCAGTAAGAGTCGGTTTTTTAGAAGGGGCTTGTTCAGCACTGGCTGACGGCAAAAGCGCAAGTTCTCCTGATAAGAGAACGGTTGCTAAACAAAGGGCAAACAAAAAACTAGGCAGGCGATATCGTCGCAGAAAAGACAAGAATGACATACTCAAAACCCTGTGAAGTCGATAGTCAGGTGAATGCAATGGACTATAGACATTTATTTCGATCGGCACTGAGCAAATAAAGTTTCAGCGTTTGTGAGAATGAGACAGTCTCTAGTCTAGCTAGTTCGGTGGGAATCCCCGCACTAGAAGCTTCGTTGGTGTGGGATGATCACTTTCAAAGATAGTCTCAGCTTTTCTTTTGCGTTCTATGCTCCGTCGAACTCACGTTAATTTAGAACTCGATCGCCGCTCCTGATTCAGAAAGTCGATCGAGTTCAATGCGATATGTGCCGACAAAGCCCGTCCCGCCGATATCAAATTCCCAGCCATCGCTGACTCTTCGCATCAGAGTCGCACCTTTTAACGAGTCATCATCATCGGCAAAATCTTCCCCTGTATAGAGATAAAGCTGAAGGGTTGGCTTTAGAGTTGCTCGCACATAATATTGCTTGACAAACACAATGTTATCGGAGAAACCCACCCCAAATAAATCACGTTCACCGACATAAAACTCCATTCGCATCACCAGATCGGTTTGGGTCAAACTGGCAGCACTGTTGAGAAAACCTTCCCAAATCAGCTTGCGATCGTCTGCCCACCCAAAAGAAAGCTGACTGTCGCTAAAGTCCCCGGTGCGAAATGGGCCATAACAATTTTCGGCTTCTTTGCTTTGGTGGAACAACTCAAAATCTACGCCCCGCGGTTTGATCGACACGCCAAAGAAAAACTCGCTTTTGCCAAACAAGTCAAATCCGCGCTTAACTTGTGCTCGAACTTGACGCAGCCGCACCCGCACATCGCCAAAAAAGAACCGCGTCGCCACTTCAAACGACTCACGCGCACTAGTCAACGAATCAAACCCGTTGTGAGGCTTGTGTACAAACGTTCGAGGTGCCCCTGGAATCTGGGCAAAACTTTGCTTGACCAAACCATCACTGCGGTTGTAGTTTGCGCCAAACTCTCCAGCAACCGAAAACATCCGGTTGAGGGCAGTCGCGGCAGAACTGTTATAAGCCTTGTAGTTGGTGCCTACGACCGTGAGCAAGCGATCGAGCGGAAAGCATTGAGCAAAATTCTGATAGCCTGCCCTGTTAGCAGGATCGGTCTGATTGTCAGGATTGAAGTGTTCAAACTCATCTGCCGACTCAATGCCCAACCAGTGCAGATCGCGAAGCACCTGAAACGATATGCCCTTATGCGGCGTTCCTAACGTGACGATTTTGTTGATGGCTTCATCGGCAGCCGTGAGGCTCCGTTTGGGATAAGCACGCTGAATCGCTTCTCTAACAATCAGCCCGCCCATCGAGTGAGCAATAATGTTCACCTTGGGTTTGATGCCGTGTTTGACTTCAGCCAAAGCCCGAATGAAATCGATCAGCCGCACCAACGCTTCGCCATATTTTGAAAACTCGCGATCGCACAAATCATAATAGCGAAACACCCACAAGCTATGACACGGGTCATCGTCCGACTGCAATAACCGCAGCGCCATTGCCGAATCGATAATGATCTTGCCTTGAAAGAAACTCGGATCAAACGCCTCAAGCGCCGCCGGAATCAAAGGAGGGACAGACAGATCATTGGCATAATAGCCAATCACATTGGTAGTGTCTTGATATCTCCAGTGCGACTTCATGAATCGCAGAATTAGTCCTTCATAGATATAATTTTCGCCCCGCTTTTGAGGATAGACACTACCATCGTTGAATCCTTGATAAGTCATCTTCCGTTCATCGACGGTATCGGTGCCTCCAAACCCACGCACCAAAACGATGGGCAGAGGGCGACGAGTCGGAGCCGACCATCCGGGATTTGACATATGCTTAACCTCTCACGAGACGAATTAAGTTGAACAACACTCAGTCAGTTTGGCAAACTTAGCTACACAGTAGATGAAGCCGCTACAAAACTATTGTGTATCGTTCTCGCTGTGATTCGATCGTGAGCAATAAACTTTACAAGTTTCAGAAACCCGCGTGATTTCTAAACTGGATACAGACGATCGAGCCGAATTAACGTCTGCAACAGCATATTTACGCCCTGAACACATTCTTCGGGTGAGGTATATTCGTCTTCGGCATGGCTGATTCCAGCTTGACTAGGCACAAAAATCATCCCCATGTCGGCAATCAGCCCCATTTCTTGAGCATCGTGACTAGCGCGACTGGGCAAATAGCAATAACTCAAGCCCATTTCTTCGCAGGTTTGCACGATCGCCGTCTGAATTTGAGGCGTTGCTAAAACTGCTTCGGTTTGAAGAATGGGCGTGATCGTGAGTTCGGTTTGGCTGGACTTAGCGATCGCCTGTAGCTGTTGCTGAAGTTGTTCTGATAGCAAGATCAGATGCTCTTGATCTACATCGCGCATATCGATCGTTAGTTCCACCTGTCCCGGCACGATGTTGGCAGCGTTAGGCACGACGTTTAATGCGCCAACCGTTGCCACAGGCGAACCTGTAGCGTTTTTAGCGAGATTATTGACTGCCAACACAATTTGAGAAGCGGTCACTAACGCATCTTTTCTTAAGTGCATCGGTGTAGTGCCCGCGTGGTTCGATCGCCCGATCACCGTCACGATATAGCGGTGTTGCCCGACAATTCCTTCGACGACTCCAATCTGTTTGCTGTAGTGTTCTAAAACTCCGCCTTGTTCGACGTGTAGCTCAATAAATGCAGCAATGTCAGAAGGGTTGCGTTTAGCAGTGGCGAGCTTTGACCAATCGCCGCCCACTCGCTGAAGACAGGTTTCGATTGCAGTGCCGTCATCGCGTCGATAATATTCAGGCTCACTCAAAGCAGTGCCTGAAATGGCTTTTGCGCCAATCATCCCGCCTTCTTCGTCGGTGAACACCACCACCTCTAGGGGATGATCAAGTTGAATCGAGCGATCGCGCAATACTCTCACAACTTCAATGCCAGCTAAGACTCCGAGCGCTCCATCATAGCGTCCGCCAGTCGGAACAGTGTCAATGTGAGAACCTGTGATTAGAGCGGGTGCGCCCGATCGTTTTCCAGCATAGGTGCCAGTGATGTTGGCAGCCGCATCAATGCATACGGTCATTCCAGCTTCTCGCATCCATCGCTGCACCAATTGCCGTGCCTGAATCACTTCTGGACTGTAGGCAATGCGGCATACGCCTCCGTTAGGCAGCTTGCCGATCGTGGCGAGTTCAGCAATGTTTTGGTTGAGGCGATCCTGATTAACAAAAGGTGCGGCAATCACAGTCATAATGATTTACTGTTTTGAAGACGACAGAGATATACAATTTCAAGCCAATCACTAATGTGTTGCCCTATACTTTTCTGCAAGAAACCTATCTCTTAAACGGGTGACGTGATGACTGAAACCAGCTCTGAGGCGAAGCGTGTATTTATCTGTGGCTCGGCACTCAAAGGGCAACCCGACCACGAAAATCTTCTGTCTGCTAAGTTTATTCGATCGGCTAAAAGTCGTGCTTTATATCGTCTCCATTCAGCCGCAGATGGCTGGCACCCAGCAATTTATCAGGTTGAGGAGAACGGAGTCAGTATTCCCGGTGAGGTCTATGAACTGACGCGAGAACAGTATGACTATTTGGTGTCAACCGAGCCGCCCCATATGTATCCGAGTGATGTAATTTTAGACGATGGGGAAGTCTTGACCGCGATGCTTTATCCGCGTGAGTTGGTCGAGAAATTTGGCTGGCTAGATATTTCTGACCTAGGCGGCTGGGCGGCTTATAAGGCGCAAATTTGAAGCGCAATTTCCCTCAAATGTTTGGAAACACAGCCCTCACCCTAGCCCTCTCCTTGGGGAGATACTGTGTACACACAAGTCTTCTAATTCGTCATCGCCGAGATCTTCGCCCCCTAAGTCCCCCACGAGTGGGGGACTTTGAGCTAAGACTCCAGTTTCAAAGTCCCCCACTCGTGGAGGATTTAGGAGGCTGAAGCCGACTGAAACGGAGCGACGAACGACTTGTGTGTACACGGTAGCTCCCAAAAGGAGAGGGTGAAGGCGAATCTTGCAATTCATGGCACCATGCAGCAACGCCTCATTTTGAAAGGTCTAGACATCACATTTTTTGCTAGATGGGAACTCTAGAATTATTCATGATCAGGTACGTTTACGATGACAACCAATCGAATTAGTGCGGCGTTGACGAAAGCCGATCGAGATGCGGTGATGACGGCGATTTCGACCATTAAATCAAAGCTGCCGTTTTTGGTTGATTTGACGGCAGAGGAGCGAAAAGCTTTGCCGAAGATGGGAGATAAGAGCCAAGCGTTTGTCACCAAGGCGCTAGAGGTGGCGACGCAGAACCCGGACTTTTTGCCGAGGGCATTTGACTTGGATGAAATGCGGCGGGATGTGGAATTGTTTGAGACGATGTATCCGATCGTCGTAGCGTTGTCTCAGCTCCAAGAGTTGGTGGATGATACGGCGATGGCGGCGGGAAGTGAGGCATATGCGGCTGCTTTGCAGGTCTATCATTACGCGAAGGCGAGCGGTCAGGGGTCTGGTATGGAAGGGATGGTAAATGAAATGGGGCAGCGGTTTACTCGCAAGCCTCGGAAGGCGAAGGCTGGGGCGGCAACGGCGGGTAAAGCGGCTCAGTAGTTAAGCCTGGAAGACTGACCATTGAGGCTCAGAAGTTGGAGGTTAGAGCAAAAAGCTCGACGTTCCGAGTTCTGAGCTTTATTTTTTGGGTAAAAAGCTCTAATTGTGGAGTTCTGAACACGACTCTTTGAGTTCTGAGGTCAAATTATGGACTTCTGAAGTCAAATGGTGGAGTTCTGAACACGACTCTTTGAGTTCTGAGGTCAAATCATGGAGTAAAAAGCTTGAATGGCTGAGTTTTGAGCACAACTGTTGCAGGTCTGAAGTTGAAAGGCGCAGATTTGAACGAGAATCATTAGACCTCACTGCATGAATAAAATTCTCGACGTAACTAACCCTGAGATCTCGTCCCCTAACCCCCAATTCTGGGGGAACCGGAGTTCAAAGTCCCCCAGAATTGGGGGATTAGGGGGCGTTCCCGGATTCGTGCAGGAGGTCTATTATGGTTTGGCAACGATAAACACCGTTTCAAGCGACGGTGATCAGAGATTGAACTAGTTTCTCGATCGTTTTGCTACCTTGAATACAGTTGAGACTATAGCCGATTCTGTTCACTCGACCTCGTTGCCCAAAATCATGTCTAGACTCTTGATCACGCAGTATCACGCAGACGTTCAAAAAATCATTCAATACGGTGGTTCTCGCAATGAGGGCGCAATTAGTGGGGCGTTTTTCAATCTGCTAAATGAGTATTGCAAGACGCGAGACTTTATTTTGATCGGTCAGTTAGAGTATCCAGCGAAGAATGGCAAGATGGTGCGTCCAGATGGCACCGTCAAGGATGCGCTGCGGTTAGATTGGGGGTTTTGGGAAAGTAAGGATGAGGATGACGACTTGGATCGAGAGATTGCCAAGAAGTTTGCCAAAGGCTACCCCAATGACAATATCTTGTTTGAAGATTCTCAAACGGCGGTGCTGATTCAGGCGGGTCAAGAAGTGTCGCGGGTGTTGATGAAAGATGCCGACGCGCTCGATCGTCTCCTCAATGCCTTTATCAACTACGTTCGCCCAGAGGTTAAAAGTTTTCGGGAGGCGATCAATAGCTTTAAAGATGATCTGCCGACGATTTTGGAGACGCTGCGATCGCTCCTTCAGCAGCAGGATCAGACGAACGCTAAATATCAGCAAAGCCGCGATCAGTTTTGGCAGATTTGCAAGGATTCGATCAACCCAGAAATCACTCTGCTGGATGTGCAGGAGATGATTATTCAGCACATTTTGACAGAGGATATCTTTCTCACGGTGTTTAGTGAGTCGCAGTTTCATCGTGATAATAACGTTGCACGAGAGTTAAATAAGATTATTGATACGTTTTTCACTAAAGCGACACGGAAGAATACGTTGAGTTCTATCGATCGCTATTACACGGTGATTAAACAAAAGGCTGCAAGTATTGCTAACCACCATGAGAAACAGAAATTCTTGAAGGTGGTGTATGAGAACTTTTATAAGGCTTATAACCCGAAGGCTGCCGATCGTTTAGGAATTGTTTACACGCCGAATGAAATTGTGCGGTTTATGATCGAGAGTGTCGATTATCTGCTGCACAAGCATTTCAATAAACTGCTGGCTGATCCGGGGGTGAAGGTGCTTGACCCAGCGACAGGGACAGGAACTTACATCACAGAGTTGATCGAATATTTACCGCACGACAAACTCAAGCATAAATATCAGCATGAAATCTTTTGTAATGAGGTGGGCATTTTGCCTTACTACATTGCTAACTTAAATATTGAGTTTACTTATCAGCAGAAGATGGGTGAATATGAGGAGTTTCAAAACATTTGCTTTGTCGATACGTTAGATCACACCAGTTTTGAGGGCAAGCAGGGTGATTTGTTTGCGATGAGCATTGAGAACACGGAGCGAATTAAACGCCAGAACGATCAAGAGATTTTTGTGGTGATGGGTAATCCTCCCTATAACGCTAATCAAGCAAGTGAGAACGACAACAATCAAAACCGCAAATATCCAGCAATAGATAAACGCATCAGAGATACCTACGTTAAGCAAAGCATTGCCCAGAAAACAAAAGCTTACGATATGTACTCCCGGTTCTTTCGTTGGGCAACCGATCGATTAGGAGAAAAAGGAATTTTAGGACTAGTAACTAACTCATCCTTTGTAGACACTAGACATTTAGATGGATTTAGGAAAGTAGTATCAGAAGAGTACAGCGATATTTATATAGTTGATTTAGGCGGAAATGTTAGAAGAAACCCTAAGCTCTCAGGAGGTAAGAATAATGTCTTTGGAATTCAGGCAGGTGTAGCAGTTAGCTTCATGGTTAAAAGGGATTTAGGTTCAAGCCGTGAGCCTTGTAAAATCTTTTATTCTCGCAGATCGGAATTTGACACCGCAGAAGATAAACTAAGGTTTTTATCAGAAGCTAAGTTCTCGAAAATTATCTTTGATCATATTAAGCAGGACAAAAATCATAATTGGATCAACCTTGCTGAAAATAGTTCTGAAGATCTGATAGTTTTAGCAGATAAAAAAGTTAAGGCTAGCAGAACTGATGTAGAAGCAAGGGCAGTCTTTAAGCTATTTACTTCAGGCGTTGTGACCGCAAGAGACGAGTGGGTTTACGACTTCAGCAGGTCTAATCTTGAGACAAAGATGAATTTACTAAAGAGTCTATACAACCGTAACTTAGAGACGATAAACGCATCTTCAAGTATGAACTTCGACCCTAAAATAAAGTGGAGTGAATCACTTAAAGCAAAGTTAAAACGGAGAGAGCGTGCTACTGATATAGGAGAAATCAAATACGCCAGCTACAGACCGTTCTTCAAACAGTTCTACGCATTTAGTCCTTTCTGGAGTGACAGATTAACTGAAGTCCATTTAGAACAATTCAAGGGCGATAACTTTATCATATGTTTTACTGCTCCGGGTTCAGAAAAACCATTCATGAGCCTTGTAACTAACAGGATTCCTGATCTACATCTGAATGGCGCTGGCTGTGGTACTCAATGCCTTCCTCTATATCGTTATGACAAAGATGGAACCCGCATCGACAACATCACTGATTGGGGCTTAACCCAATTCCAAACTCACTACAACGACCCCAAAATCACCAAACAAAACATCTTCCACTACACTTACTCAGTCCTTCACCATCCCGCCTACCGCACCAAATACGAACTCAACCTCAAACGCGAATTCCCCCGCCTGCCCTTCTACGATAACTTTGCTCAATGGGTCACATGGGGAGAGCAATTAATGGAACTGCACATCGGTTATGAAAGCGTCGAGGCATTTGGATTGATTCGGAAAGATCAGGGAGATGAGGAAGCAAAGACACCCAAAGCAAAACTAAAAGCAGATAAAGCAAACGGTGTGATTATTCTCGACGAAATGACCCGCTTAGAAGGCATACCCGCGATCGCTTGGGACTATAAACTCGGCAACCGTTCCGCTTTGGAATGGATTCTTGATCAATACAAGGAGAAAAAGCCAAAAGACCCCACGATCGCCGCCAAATTCAACACCTACCGTTTTGCTGACTACAAAGAACAGGTAATTGATTTGCTCGATCGAGTTTGCACTGTCAGCGTTGAAACGATGAAAATTATTCAGCAGATGCCAGAAGCATAGAAAAATCTAAAATAGGAGTAGAGAAAGCGATTACTTTTTGAGAACTGCAAAGCAACCGAAACCGACAAATCAAAGCACGATTAGCGCAAAGCGCAACTCCGCAGGAACCGCATCGTCTCTTTAGTCGAACAAATGCTCTCGCTGCACAAACGATTAGCAGACGCAAAAATGGCTTCAGACAAAAAGACGATCGAGCAGCAAATTAAAGTCAGCGATCGTCAAATTGACCAATTAGTCTACGAGTTGTATGAATTGACCGAGGAAGAGATCGCGATTGTTGAAGGTAAATAGCAGGCGTTTGGGACGATCGTGTGGATAAATCAACAACTTGAACTGTTGGAGCTTGAAATCAACAACTAATTTAAAGAGGTCAAACTAAATGAAAGCAATCAAAGCAACAGGAAACATCAACGAACAAGGGCAACTTTCCCTAGATCATCCCTTAATTAATAACAAAAATAGCCGAGTTGAAGTGATCGTTCTTATCTCAGAAGAATCAGAAAATAGCGAGACAGATCAAACCAAAGAAGAAATCCTTGAAGATTTCCGTCAAGCTTGGCATGAAGCTATGACCGGACAAACCATTCCCGTTTCTCAAATCTGGGATGGCATTGAAGATGATTAACCAACCCCGCATTCAAGTTGAAGCAGCCTCCGTCTTCAATCGAAATCTGCACACACTTGCAAAAAAATATCGCAATATTCGTCGTGACATTCTGCCCATCATCGAGCAGCTTGAGCTTGGAGAACTCCCTGGCGATCGAATCCCTGGAGTAGGGTATGAAGTCTTCAAACTGCGAATTAAAAATAGTGATGTTCAAAAAGGAAAAAGCGGCAGATATCGTCTTCTTTATTACATTAAAACAGTAACTCATATCATTTTGCTCACCATTTACACCAAATCCGAGCAAGTCAATATAACGCCAGATGACATCAGAAATATTATTACCAGTTACGAACAACGCCTGGATGAACCAACCACTTGAACTGTTGGAGATTAACCATGAAGCTTAAAAACATTGAGTTACCGATCGAGCAGATTAAAGAATTTTGCGATCGCTGGCAGATCATCGAATTCTCTCTATTCGGCTCCGTCCTACGCGACGACTTCCGCCCCGATAGCGATATCGATGTCATGGTGCAATTTCATTCTGAAGCTCACCCAACCCTATTTGATTTATCTCAGATGGAAGACGAACTCAAAACAATCTTTCAGCGAGATGTTGATTTAGTGACTCGCAAAGGGATTGAAACTAGCCGCAACTATCTACGCCGGAAAGCTATCCTATCCTCTACTCAAATCATCTATGGAACGCGATCTTCAATCTCTTCTTGATATGTTGCAATCTGCTCAAATTGTAATGAACTACATTGATGGACGATCGCAGAACGAGTAACCACTGACCTCCAATTTCAAGATGCTGTGATCCGTAGACTCTTGATCATTGGCGAAGCCTCACGGCGTGTCTCTGAGAAAACTCGACAAACCTTACCTGCTATCCCCTGGTCAGCAGTCAACGGTATGAGAAACCGTCTTGTTCACGAATACGATGAGATTGATCTTGATGTCGTTTGGGACACAGCAGTGAATAGCCTGCTCATTCTGATTTCAGAACTAGAGAAAGTTGTTCCTCCTGATGAGTAAAATCACACCACACATCTAGCAAACAAATTGCAACTTCCCCCAATTATCTCTTGAGCTATATACAACTGACGTAGCCCAAAACATCCGTTAAACGCTTTTACTTAGCCGTTGATAAACCGTTGCCAGTGCTGTTTCATCACCCACATTCCCCGGAAACAGCACCACAGGCAAATCAGGAAACTGGGGATGATCAGCAGGCGTTTTCACCATCGAAACACCCGCTAACACTTGCCCTAAAAGATTTGCAGTTCTCAAAGCTAGACCACTGCTCAGAGTGTCATTTGAGGTAATGCCGCCTTTGCTAATTAAAAAGCCAATATCCGACGGGAGATGCCGCAACACCGCCATTAATAGGGCAGACACCGCTTCACCAAACTCTAGCCGGGTCTGAACGCTGTCAAACGTCAGTTCTTGCCGACTCGTAAAGATCACGGGCGTGTTGCCAGCCTGATGAATCTTATCCACTTTACGCACAGTCTCGTCAAGCAGATCTGAACGATCGCCATTTTCCAGCAGTTGTGCCACATCTATCTCAACGCCAACCGTCCCGGATTGCTGTAACAGCATTTGCAACTGTTCGGTCGTTTTTTTGACGTGAGAACCGACGATCACTGCTCCGGGCTTGCCGTCTCGCACATATTGCGCCATCGCTTCAGGGGCGATCGGCTGGGGTGGCAAGTTTGCCAGCGCGGTCAACAAACTCGCGGCACTGCGAAACAGAAATCGCTTGCCCTGTGACGCGGCAGACAGCACAGCGGCTGCAAATCGGTTTAAATCGTCTTGGGTTTCAGCATCGACTACGCAACATTGATTGTGATTTAGACGCATGAGACGATCGTGCAGCAAACTGCTTTGATCGCGTCCGTCTGTCAGATCTGCTAATAAGAACCGCTCGACTTGAGAGGCTTGAATTCTGCCGTGGGTTTTTTCTTCGACATAATCGGGGAGATAGCTGTGCCGATAGCCAAACACCGAGTCTCGCGCAAACTCAGTCTGATCAACAGGAATATCCACCCCATTCACTTTGAGATAATGCACACTCTCGCGAGTAGTGCGTCCGCCTTCAAAAAAGGCAGGAACCAGAAAATGAGCGTCAAACGAGCCAAGTTCTTCGGCGATCACGTCTGTCTCGATCGGATAGTGACCGCGAAGAGTGGAGTCCGATCGACTCACGACTAAAAAATCTTGAATGTTTTCTAAAGCCAGCGCTTGCTTGAGGTTATGGCACACTTCTCGCGTGATGGCGGCAGCTTTGTCAGGGGTGAGTGCCCGCGTATTAGTGAGAATAAAAAAGATTGGTGCCTCGTCTGCTAACCCTAAGCGCAGCGTTGCCACATCCCACTGCATCAACAGCAAACAACTGTGAACCGTCTGCGAACCTGTGGGATCGTCGTCAAGAACGATAATTTTAGGTCGAGTCTCCATCCGTTACCTGGCAGTCTTTCATCGCTCAATTTACCAGGAAAGCGATCGACAGATTTGAGGTTTGAGTGAGAGTTTCTCAGGCAAACCTCAAATTTCAGCCCTATTTGCGGATGTCTTTTGCCATGTTGCGGAACATATCCAGGCTGGTGTCAGTTTTACGACGCTGTTGAGCTTCGTTGACTTGTGGAGCGGACTGCTGATTGGGCTGTGTCTCAGAGCTAGGCGTGGAGCCATTAGAAGACGTATTGCTCCCTGCCGAAATCTTGCCGTTCATGGCAGAGATTTCTTTAATTTGTTCCATATGCTGAGGGCTATCTACGGTTCTGGCGTAGGTGCGTTTTACCTTTTTAACCGTCCGCATATACTCTACGTCGCCCATGCCGCTGGCAGAATCTGTATCTAGGAAGAAGGCATCTTTCGGGCTAGGTGTTGCGGCAGGGCGCTCTTTTTTTGCAGGTGCGGGGGCTTCTGCTTTGGTTTCGTTTTTATCCGCTTTGTCTTTAGAACTAAACAATCTGCCAATAAATCCAGTCATCGTCGCTTCTAACTCAAATGCGATACATATGTTTATCTTATGTTAAGTTTTGTCAAAAAGCTAGACTACCTGAATTCTCGTGAGATGAGACGAATTCTGTGACCGATTTCCAAAACGATTGCGACAGAGTAAGGGCACGATAGGTCGTGCCCCTACCCCAAAACTCTACCTACCGGGGTAGGCAAACTCTTCTGCTGGAATCACGACTTCCTCACAGTTTTTCGATTGAATAGAGGTATATCCAATAATGTTTGACTCGTTCTATCAACACTCTATAAAAACTGTCCTGAGTCTCTCGTTTAATTTTTGAGGAGGAAGGTATGAAAAAGAGCATGATTGGTATGATCGGTCTTCTAATAACGCTCTGCGTTGCTCTACCGGCAAGCGCCGCAAATCCTGACCAGGTAAAACGACTTTTAGAAACAGGAGAATGCTCTGGCTGCGACTTGACCCAGGCAAACCTGAGCGGCACTCACCTACTAGGGGCAGATCTGAGAAGTGCCAACCTCGAAGGTGCAAACCTAACCAATGCCAACTTGGAGGGAGCCGATCTCACGGGCGCAAACCTCAGAGAAACAAACCTCACGGGTGCATTTATGACAAATGCAAGTCTTAATCTAGCCGACCTGAGCCAAGCAAATCTGGCAAGCGTGAAGATGTATAACGCTGACACGGCGGGCGCAGTGCTGACAGGAATCAACACCCAAAACGCCCAGCTGTTTGGCAGTGGAATTAATGTCGGCGGCGATTGAAAAATGTCATCCAACAGGCTGGGTAGGGGCAATCCCCCTGTGGTTGCCCTCCATCAGGGGTAGGTACGGGGGGACTGCCCATACAGCCATTCCATAGGATGCTAGTCTTCTAGCTTGATAAACGCGCTGCCTTGTTGCACACCAGGTTGACTCCCGTAACTGCTAAAGGTGAACGATCGCAAATGATCGAAAAAGGGCTGACCCGCCAACTTCAGCACTTTCAAAATCGGGAATCGGCTCTCTAAAAGGGGTTGGGCAGTTTCCCAATCGATATAGAGATAGCCATTGTTGGGGGTTATGAGGGGTGCAATCGCTTGCCTAAAAGCCTTGCTCTTTGAGATCGGATTTTGGGTCGCCTTCAGCACTTCACTCATCGCCTCGACTGAGGTGGTGAAAATCTCATAGTTGCCCACAGACGCATGAACTCCGGCAACTTCGGCTTGCACATCCAAGGCTTTTTGGTTGCGCTTTTTAGCGTTGTTAGCTGTTGATAGGCGAGTCCAGACGTTGACGGTCTGATCAGAGAGTTGCAGAGAGCCGATGCTGATCCCCTGTTGTTTGGCGATTTCGTCGAGATGCTCGATCGCTAGCTGTGCCCCTTGGTCAACAGATTTGTCTGCTACAAAAACCCAGTCCCCTAAACCTGGCAGCGCTGTTTCATTTTTCGCCAGATTTTCGTCTTGTCGCGGCACTAATCCCAGCGCATACTCGCCTTTGACCCAGCTAAAAATGTCTTGGGGCAGATCTAACTTCCAGCGATCGTTGAGCGCGTTGATCGGTCGATCGACTAAACCAGCAACGTTCTGATAGCCAGACACGCCTTGAGAAAGACGGCTCCAAAATTGGTCGAGATCGACTCCAGATGCCGAAAGCGGACTGGTTGCCGGAATATATTTCAACGCTTCAACAGGTTTGGAGGTTGAAGGAGTTGCAGCAACTTCGCCTGTGGGGGTCAAGAGTGCCGTTTCTGCGGTTAAGCCTTGACGATCGAGTCCGATCGCGATCGCTAAACTTTCATAGATCGCTGAATTCTCTTCAGACTTTGTTGCAAGTTCATCAGCTAAAGCAGACTCTTTTCCATTCAAGGCGGCGAGTTGAGGAAAATTTAGAAACACTAAGCCGACGCGCCCTTGATTGAGGTGAGCGATCGCCGTTTGATAAGTTTCCGAACTCGCTAATCCTAATTCTGTCGCCTGAACTGTGTTAATCGCATCCCGCAAAACTTTGGGGCTATTGGCAAATAAGACAAACTGATTTCCGACAACCGCGCTAGCAAACGAGATCGGGCTGATTTGAGCAGCGCTTTGCGTCGATCGACGAGAAGATTTTGAACGATCTTGAGGATCTTTTAAGTCACTTCCGTAGATCAGCTTAGTGCCTTTGTAGGATTCAAATATCAGATCTACCCCAGCGATCGCTCGTTTTTGCCAAAACACTTGCAGAAATTCTCGCGATCGCTGCGAGTCTTGGGTGCTTAGTGCCATTAAATAACCGGGTTGTTGCCCGTTTTCGAGATCGCGGTCAATATCTAGGGTCGTCACCGCGACTGTGATTTCGTCGCCAATCCAGGGTTGCAAATCGTGACGATAATCCAATCCCATCGTGCTGATAATGCCTTGTTTGAACTGATCAAGCTCTGCCCGTGCCTGTCGGCGATCGCTGGGCTTGACGACAATTTGGCGCAAAGACGTTAACCGATCGGGGTTAACCATCAGCGATGCCATTACAGGAGCTTGCTTAGAGACAAACATGACTGCTGACGGTTGGGCGCGACTGCCGTTAAACAACCCCAGTGGACTTTGAGCAAACAGCCAAAAAAACGCGATCGTGCCCGTTAACAAAAGTCCGGCGACGATGGTTGCCAAGAGATAGAAAAATGAGCGAAGCTTCATGGATCAGCCCAGACGAAGGATTGACAGCGACGAGTCTAGCCCGATGCCTTGTGGTAATCAAGGATATCGATAAACCTGTCTTTACCCAAGATCATTATTTCAGCACAATGCCACTGCTAGCTATTAAGATGTCCGCAGGCAAAGACAAAATTAGAGCGGTTGCCCTGCCTTTTGCAGTGGGTTGTTCAGAATCTGTCTGTTCTAGATTGCAAAAACAAGGGCACGTTTGGGACATAAAATCCCTGATTCGCTCTGTCCCAAAACCCCATCGCTAGAAAAGTTGTCATGTCTGAGCCTGAACCGCCTGCTGAATCTTCAGAGCAGAATTTAATCGAGTCTCTTCCTGCCATGACCCTCGAACAGTGGCTTGAAAAACTTCGTCGCTCCGATCGCGCGTTTCATAACATCATGGCCATCGAAGTCTGGTCGATCGCCAAGACAATGGATGGCTTGATTCCGGGGTTTTGGGGACGCTTTATGACCAATCGTCGCCTAGCGATGAAGCAGTTTGTCGAGCAGCGGCGGTCACAGCAACCAGCCTCTGAAACGCCTGCGCCTCCCTCCGAATCTTCACCCAACCCCTAAGTAGTTAAAAAGAACGCAGGTGTAACTGAGATAGCTTGTAGTCAAGCTATCTCTACAGTAGGATCTGCTGGGGTGTTGGGAATCGCATCCACTCGCCGATCGCCTTTGGCTTAATTAACGCCAGTCCGATGAGTTCCTTCGCTGCGTTCTTCAGGGCTTCAGCCCCCTAAATCCCCCAATTCTGGGGGATTTAGGGGGCGTTCCCGAATTGGCAATCGCCGCGAGAAATCTTATCGAATTCAAGTTATTAGACGACTTGCATCACTCTAGCCCTAACAGAGTAATAGCCCGCACTCACCTCTAGGTCAATCATGAAAGCTCCTAACTCCAGTCTCTCTGTTTGGCAACAATTAAAAAATCGTGAGCTGACGTGTGAACAAGCGCTTCACCTACTCGTCGATCTCGATGGCAACGTCATATTAGAACTGCTCGATCGCGAAGTCAGCAACCGTTTTTTAAGAGAATTTCCCGATCGCAACTCGCTGCCGCCACTGATTCCGCTGCTGCTGTGGCGCAACTGTTTTTATCTGGGTAGCCCTGTGCCGCTTTCAGAGGCGATGATTCAAACCTTGAGCGATCGCACGTTCACCGATGTCAAAATCATTCCAGTTTCTGACAAAAGCTATCGCGCTTGGTATCACGTCTCAAATCTAGACCACACCCAAATCAGTGCCTCGCCGCTGATCAACCCGCTCACAGGTGAACTAGAGCAAGAAAACATCGGAGAAGTCACCGAACTCTATCTGACCAAAGCCGCAGACCAAATTGGACGCATTAGAACGATCATTTCTGGAGCGCTGCGAAACCGCGCCAGCGATATTCACTTAGAGCCAACCCCCGATGGGCTGCGAGTCCGCTATCGCATTGATGGCATTTTGCGCGACATTACCACCCTGCCGATCGAGGTGAGTCGGCGCGCGATCGTCGCCCTTAAAGTCATGTCTAACATGGATATTGCTGAAAGCCGTCGCCCTCAAGATGCCCGCATTGGCGAGAGCTATGCCTCCGGTCAAGAAACCGATTTGGGGTTGGATCTGCGCGTCAGCACCCTGCCTTGTGTAGGCGGTGAGAAAGCGGTGATTCGGCTCTTGCCGCGTCAAAACCCGTTTACTGATATGCACGAGTTAGGGTTTTCAGATGACAGTCTGGCGATTTATCAAGGCTGGCTAAGTCAACCTCAAGGCATGGTGATCTTCACAGGTCCAACGGGTTCTGGCAAAACCAGCACGCTCTACACCAGTCTGCAAGCGATCGCCACCGAATATGTGAATGTGATCACGGTTGAAGATCCCGTTGAGTATGTGCTGCCTCGCATCACCCAAACCCAAGTGCATGAAGCGGCTGGAATGACTTTTGCAGCAGGCTTGCGTGCCATTTTGCGTCAAGACCCAGACATCATTATGCTCGGAGAAATCAGAGACAGTGAAACCGCAGAAACCGCCGTTCGTGCTGCGCTGACTGGGCACCTCGTGCTGACAACACTACATACTAACGATGCGGTCAGCGCGATTCCTCGCCTCAAAGATATTGGGCCTGATCCGGGTTTAATCAGCGATGCGCTTTTGGGAGTCGTCGCTCAACGCTTGGTGAGAAGAAATTGTTCTCACTGTTCTGAACCTTATCAACCGACTGATCAAGACCTCAAAGCTTTAGGCATCGATCGCGATCATGCCTCTCTCGATCACTGGCGCAAAGGCAAAGGGTGCAATCGCTGCTATGGCTCTGGTTATCTGGGGCGCGAAGCCATCATTGAGCTATTAAACGTCGATGATGCAGTGCGACAAATTATTTATGAAGGCACGATGACGCAGCTTAACCGCTACTTAATGGACGGCAATTTTGAGTCGTTTCGATCGGCGGCGATCGCCAAAGTAACTCAAGGCATCACCACGATTCAAGAGATTCTGCGCGTCTTGCCCCACAGTGCGCTCTATCGACGAATGCCCGCAACTGGCGAAGTCAGACCTACCCACCCGATGAAGACTTTGATCAATGCTACAGGCGGATGATGCACGTTAAATCATAGACTGGTGATATTGCTTAAGCTGTTCTTGACAAGTCGTACGATCGCCGCCCATGACTGACTCATTTTCTCATCAACCCTTGCCCGAAGTCACCGTTAGAGAACTCGCCCAGATGCTGACAGACGCTTCAAAAAATCTGCAACTCATAGACGTGCGGGAATCATGGGAGATCGAAACCGCTAGCTTATCCAATTTTGTAAATTTGCCGTTGAGCGAGTTTGCCCAATGGTCTGAAGCGATCGAGACTCGGCTTAACCGTGATCAAGAAACGCTTGTCTTGTGCCATCACGGAATGCGCTCTGCCCAAATGTGTCAGTGGTTGATCAATCAGGGCTTTACGCAAGTCAAAAATATTGGGGGTGGCATTGATGCTTACTCGATCGTCGTCGATTCCAGCGTTCCACGCTACTAGGCAGTGATTTGAATCGTTGATTTGTGATGTGTTTGTTACAACAGTGATCGTAGATAAAAGACAAAATTAAGAATCTGCTATCTTGAGTTCAAGCCTAGTGTGCATCTGTGTCTGATCCTTCATCGTTTTTGAATTTTGAAAGACTGCGATCGTAATCTCGTTTATTCAAAAATGTCCCTACCCATTAATCTTACAAACCGTCAGCAGCAGGTGCTTTGGGCAACGGTGCGCCACTACATTGCGACTGCCGAACCCGTTGGCTCAGAAGCACTGGTTAAAGAATATAATCTCAGCGTTAGTTCTGCCACGATTCGCAATGCGATGGGCGTGTTAGAAAAATCAGGTCTGCTTTATCAGCCTCACACCTCAGCCGGACGAGTTCCTTCTGATTCTGGCTATCGAATTTATGTAGACAAACTGATCAAACCCTCGACTGAGGCAACCAGTCAAATTGAGCAACTGCTAGCAGGTCGTCTTAACTGGGATGAGTGGAGCTTTGAGGCGCTCTTGAGAGGGGCAGCCCAAATTCTAGCGACTCTGAGCGGCTATATCACTCTGATCACCATGCCTCTGACGCGCACCACCGAGCTACGCCATTTGCAGCTTGTGCAAATCGACCCTGAGCGAGTCATGCTGATTGTGGTCACCGACACTTATGAGACGAGATCGGTGCTGATGGAGTTGCCCAAACTTCAAGACGATGCCGAAATCGATGCCGAAAAGGTTGATCGCGAACTCCAAATTCTCTCAAACTTTCTCAACGAGCAACTGAGAGGGCGATCGCCCGCCGACCTCGCCACCCTCGATTGGAGCGAATTGGGACGCGAGTTTGAACGCTACAGTCATTCGCTCACGACGCTGCTTGCCGATCTGACTCGTCGCTTTTCACAATCGTCTGCGGTGCCGACGCAAATTTTAATTAGCGGGGTTTCAGAAGTGCTGAGACAGCCCGAATTTTCGGAGCTGCACCACATCAAGACGATCATGCACCTGCTTGAAGAAGAACAGCACCAGCTAATGCCTTTGATCTTTGACCAGCCTGACTTAGACGGGTCGGGGCGACGAGTCACCGTTCGCATTGGCTCTGAGAATCCTTTAGAACCGATGCGAACTTGCACACTGATTTCTTCAACCTACAGTCGCGGGTCTGCGGCAGTGGGAAGTGTGGGCGTTTTGGGTCCGACGCGGATGGTTTATGAAGATACGATCGCCCTCGTTGAAGCCACCGCAGATTATCTATCAGAGGCGCTGAGTTAGGCGATCGTGGATTAGATATTGTCGGTTATGGGCAAGGACAATGGGCACGGCAGTGCCATGCCCGTACGCTAATTTGATTCGCGATCTTTAAGCGATCGGCTTTAAGATTGCTTCTAGCAGCAGATCCGCCCCGAATCGAACCGGATCGGTGCAGGGAAGTTTGGTTTCTTGTTGGGCGTGGGCGATCGCGGTTCTAGCCGCTTCATCGTCTAAATGAGCAGTGTTGAGCGCAATGCCAACCACGCGGACAGGGGCAAATGAGCCTCCAGCAGCGGCAACAGTTTCATAGACGTGAACCGCGTTTTGAAGCGACGGAATCGGCACGTCGGGAAACGTGCGAATGTGAGTCTGTCCGGCTCGATGCACCAGAATTAAGTGAGTAGGCTGACTGCCTCGAATCAGTGGCAACGTTGCTGTCGAAGCGGGATTCATCAAAGAACCCTGTCCTTCAATCAACAACATCTCATGGTCATATCCATAGCGCATGACGAGTTGCTCGACGGCACCTGCGGCAAAATCAACTCGAATTGCATCTAAAGGGATGCCATCACCCGCGATCATGATGCCTGCCTGACCCGTGCCGAGAAACTTCGAGTTTATGCCTCGCTTTTGGGCAACCCGATCGAGTTCTAACGTCGTCGCCATTTTGCCCACGCCCATATCAGTGCCGACGGTTAAAACTCGCAAACAGGGCAGCGATCGCGCCTCACCGCTCCCGACTTTTAGCCCCAATGGCTCTTGCCGAATATCCCAAATCCACTGCCCTTGCTTGAGCAAGTCTTTGAGTTCGGGAATCGCGGACATTTGCGTGTGCAGTCCATTCATAATCGACAGTCCGGCGGCGGTGGCTTGCTTGAGTTCGGTCAGCCAAGGGTCGGGTAAGGCTCCGCCAGAGGGAGCAATGCCGATCGCTAACACATTCGGCTGATAGGCCAACGCTTCGGAGACAGACGAGACGATCGGGGCTTGGCAAGAAATTCCGGTGAGGGTCGTTAGGGATTCTCCGGCACATTGGCGATCGATGACAGCGGCGATCGTGTCAGGTCGATAGCGTAGCAGGGCGAGTCCGGTTTTGCCTTGTGTTCCGCGAATTCCTTCGTGGAGAAGAACGGCAATTCGAGAATCTGATGTGAGCATGGTTTAAATTGCCACTCAAAATGCTGGACGTGCAGAAAGGAAAATTAGTCCTTGAGTCAGAGGCGCACGTTGATCACTTCCCTTCATCGTAGGGTCATCTCTAATCGAAGATAAGTGTCTGCGAGGGCGAATGATGTTCGCTCTTTCGTCGTCATTCTATTCCACGGGCGATCGCCGTTTGCCTCACTAAAATCTAACTACTCAGGAGAACACTATGACTCGTGCTCATACCCCCAGCATTCCCCCAGTGATCGAAGCTGACGAAGCCGAATATCGCGACAGCGGTGTTCCCAGCACGGTCGCCATTTTTGGACATCCTCTGCATCCGTTATTAGTGACCTTTCCGATCGCGTTTTTGACGGGTGCTTTGGGCACCGATGTGGGCTACTGGCTCACCGGAGATTCTTTTTGGGCAAGAGCATCTTTTTGGCTAATTGGGGCTGGCATTGTGTCTGGTTTAGTTGCGGCTGCAACGGGCATGAGTGACTTTGTGAGAATTGAGCGAGTCCGTGAACACAGTGCAGGCTGGGCGCACATGGTGGGCAACGTGGCAGCATTGGCTTTCTGCGGCAAACTTTTGGCTGCGGTGGAATAGTCAAACGGGCGCAATCTTGCCGATCGGACTGATTCTTTCTCTGATCGTTGCAACCTTACTAGGCATCACAGGATGGTATGGTGCAGAACTTATTTATCGTCACAAAGTTGCGGTGATCGGCTATAGTCCTAACCATAAACCTCAGTAGTCAGCAAAGCGTTAAAGGTTAATAACTTCTAGCATTGATGGTTGAGTTTTATTCCGTTAGCAATTCATTCTCTACAATAGCCCTCCTGCATGAATCCGAGAACGCCCCCTAAATCCCCCAATTCTGGGGGACTTTGAACTCCGGTTCCCACAGAATTGGGGGTCAGGGGGCGAGATCCAACAATGGTTTACGTCGAGAATTTTATTCATGCAGAAGGTCTAATTTC
>JAYVFW010000559.1:0-7578 GCA_043772715.1 Phormidesmis sp.
AGGTCAGGAATTGCAGGCAGACTGCCGCTAAACTGCATCGGGGTTGGGTGATTGGGTTCCCAAAGCTGCGCGAACACGCTAGGAAATCCAGTTTCCCAGTGTCCCTGTCCAAAATTGAGAACAATAACAAACTCCATAATCTACACAACAAAAGGTTCAATAATGGTTTCATCGGCGATCGTAAGTTCTACTACAAAGCGAGTCGCGATCGGACATTTAAATCGCTTCAGTTGAATGAGATTGTCTTGATCGGTTGCTGTAATGGTTTGGATTATTTCATCGCTACTCGATCGCAGCGTCAGCCGAACTCCACTCGGTAACGTGGATTGCGGATCAGCCGATCTAAGCTGAATGCGAATCGTCAGGCGGTCAGAGGAATCAGGATCTATTTGCACAATCAGTAACAGCGATCGCCGATCGAGATCAACAATTTTGACTCGCTGAACGGATGTTTGTGCAGAGTCAGCTACTTGTCGAAAGCTATAGGCAAGCGCACTATTGTGATCGAACAAACTTTCTAAACTTTGCCAACTTGTTTCAAAACTCTGCTGTAGCCAACGGCTTAAATTAACAATAGAAGATTGCTCTTGGCGTTGCAGTCTCACCAAGCGATCGCGCCAATCAGCTTGTTCGACTAATGCGCCCCATTGGGCAAACGGCAGCACTGAGCGAGGCTCAATCACTAAGGGATGCGCTAATTGTTGCAAAAGTGCTTCCGCTTGGGTTGCAGAAATCGGATTAAGGGGTGCAACTGTTGAGCGAGTGACTTCATTCAATTCTGCCTGTTGTGCCACCCAAAACACGCCGAGATCTCGAATTAGATAGGCGGCATCTAGTGAGTAAGTACGATCGTCGGCATCATACGTCCCTAATCTTTTAATTTGTTCGTGAGTTGTATATCCCCAGATCCGCAGTGTTCCGTCATCTGGATTGATCTGAACTGCAAAATAATAGTCTCCAACCCAACTCGGAATATCCATCCATTCTTGGGGCACTCGTAGCTCAGAGGTGTCGATCGAGCGAGTGGGAATCAGAACCGATCGGCAGTTATTCCAGACGATCGCGGTGCCATTCACCAGCTGCCATGCTGAAGCCAGTTGCGAACCTGACAACCCGCTTTCAGCATCAGGAATATACTCTGTTTGTATCCAGGACAACACGGTCTGCAAACACACTTGATTGAGATAAGCGCTCCAACTTGCTTGCCCTCGAAGCCGCTGCCATGCAGCATCTTGGACAGATGGCGGAATCTCTAAACTCGTTTCAGTCAGACAGTCTAGAAAGGTCATAGTCGTTGCTCCGAAGCGTGATTTGATGGGCGATCGTTGGAGTCATTAGACCTCCTGCACGAATCTGGGAACGCCCCCTAAATCCCCCAATTCTGAGGGACTTTGAACTCCGGTTCCCCCAGAATTGGGGGTTAGGGGGCGAGATCCTAGGGTAGTTACGTCGAGAATTTTATTCATGCAGGAGGTCTATAGTTAGCGTAATAGTGCTGAAGCCATTCATCTAACTCAGCTCCCATGCTCTTAATCACGTTAGAACTGACCGAAATATGCAAGACTTCCTGACTCCAACCCACTAATTTCAGCAATAATGTTTCTCGTGTCTTTGTCAGCTTGCGAGAAACGGTGTATTGCTGCATCTCAAGTTGTTTGGCAATTTGTTGTTGGGTCAGTTGCTGTTGATAATAAAGCGCTAATAGTTTCTGTGTTGTCGCATCCAGCGCGGCAATATTCTCTACGAGTACCTGAGCAATTTCACTGTGTTGAGTCTGACGCTGCTGGGTTTCTTCTTCAACAATCAGCGTTTCTAACAGCGAATTGCTGTCATTGACCAAATCATCTTGCAACTCACCCGTTTCGCGATCGCCCTTGGGCACATTCAGCGATGCCACTGAGGGATACAGATTATTTCGTACTCGACTGGCACAGTACAACAGCCAGCGTTCTAACTCATTTGCAGTCGTGATCGTCCAGTCTGGCAGCTTTGAATGATTATAGCGATCGACGATAAGTTGCCAGGTTTCTGAGTCAGGAGGAGCCGATCGCCGCAGACCAGACGTTTTTGCAGGTTTATAACTTGCCTCAAAACATTGCCACGCTAACACAAGTTGATCCACTCTCATGCGGCTCAGTCCTTCTTGCTGCAACACTTCGATCAAACGCTTGCGGCTGAGTTTGAGCAACAGCCCCCACTCATTGCACAAATCGATTTCGCGCCGTTGTCGTAACCAATCGCGCACCACGTTTCTAAAAGCGGTACTCGCATAGGTTTTTAGCGTGGCTCGACCGCTGACCTCACAAGCTTTGAGGATTTTGGGAACGGTCGCGATCGCAATTTGAAAAAAATCTGAGATCTGATTGGCTCTTTGAGACTGAATAACTTTTTGCACATTCCAATAGCAAGCTTCTTGGAGATAAGCAGAGAGATGCCCGACTGCCAGCGATCGCGTTTCTTCGGCTTCTGCCTGAGCGCATTCGTGCCAATATTTTTCCCAAAAGTCAGTGTCTGTCTCTGGTCGTTTTTGAAGCTGCTGCTTGATGTTGCGCTGAAGTTTTGCATCCACACTCCAGCGAGTTGCCACATTCGATTCAAACTGAAGAAACGTCGAAAACAGATCAGTGATGCTGTGACGAGCGTGCATGATCAAAACCTCACCACGGATTTCCTACTAGGGTAAAGGCTGCCCAGTGATAGGGGTGAGATAAGTTTGTACTAGATGCGATCGCTTGAGTCGGTAAGTCTTTCGGATGCAGCCGATTGTGCAGCATTTCAAGCTGGGCAAACCTGAGGGCTTCTGCCTTGATGGTCGCAGTTTTGAGCTGACGATAAAATGCCTGCATCAATAGGGGAGTGCTGAGATCGCTGACCGACCATAAGGACGCGATCGCCGCTTTGCTGCCTGCTTGCACGGCCAATCCTGCAAATCCTAGCTCGGCGCTGCGATCTCCTAGCGCGGTTCGACAAGCGCTCAAAACCAGGAGTTGCACGGGCGGCGGCTGCAATCCTAATTCTTGAAGCTGATTGAGGCGAAGCTGTTGGTTCCAGAACTGAATATAAGAGCGATCGACGGTTCCGGCAGCAAACTCAGCGTGTGTCGCAAAATGCACAATGCTATAGGGAAAGTTGGCTCTTTGCTGGCGGAGATTTTTGAGCGTAAAGTCTTGATTGAGCAGTTGTTTGCCATTCCAAGGCGGTTGAGTGATCGCCGCAAGTTCGATCGGCACACCGGGCAGAGCGGACTGATTGTTAAACGTGGAGGCTCCCATTGCCAACACTTGAGTTTGAGAAGAGTTGCGAGCCGTGCGATCGAGCAAATTAAACGCAGGAATAATTGCCAGTTGATATTTCTCAATTAAGAACTGCTTGCCGTCGTGCAGCGCCGCGATCGGGAGGCTCCGCAGTCCGCTTCCTAAACAAAAAATCAATAAATCAGTGTCACCTAAGTCTGCTGAGATAGAACCAATCAGCCATTGATATAACTGTTGTCCTGGCTGAAGATACTCATCGGGTTCTGAATCGGGACGCAGAATGCCCATCCGAAACGCCTGAATTGTCTCCAGCAATCGGGCTGGATTGGCGGCTGGCACTTGTCGCTGAATCAGTTTTCCTGACTCTAAAACGAGAATCAGATCCAAGCGATCGGGCTGCGGAATTGCATACACTAGTGCCGCATGATGCTTCGTTTGTTGATTAATTTGCGCCAGCGATCGCGCAATTTGCGCCGCCGGAAGAATCTCACTGGTCAGTTTTCCTTGAAAGTAGTCTTCAAACTGCTTTTTCCAGCGTTTCTCAATTTGCTCGATCGTGGTTGCAACATCAGGAGGCTGGGCAGGTTTTGAAATGGGGGGGGTGCGATCGGCGTGTCATATGAGTCCGCCACGAGTTCAGCCTTTCCATTCTGAGCCAGAATTCCGACAAAAAGGCAGATTACCAGCGTTAGCAGTACCCAAGGTTGAAGTTTTCGCATTGCGTTAAACAGCAAATTGAAGATAGAGATCTACGTCGTATTCTATCTAAGGATTTTCTGCCCTTGCTGATTCAAACACAACTGTTGAGCATCGCTATTATTTCTGTTCAATTCTAGTTCGATATATCGGTGGCACTCTAACGCAATGAGGGTCAAGGAAATCGATTAAATCGATCAGCTTACTGTGAATTAACACAAGTCTGCCTGCATCCATCTTTGACGCATTTGCCATTATGTCAATATCGTCTTTCAGCTTTGTGAACCAACCCGAAAACTCTGGGTCACTCATCTTCTTCACAAACGTGGCATGACCGATGCAATCATATCCAATCATTTCACTACTGGAGCGAGGAACTGTCATGATTTCCCCGATCGCTCGCTGTTCGCCGTTAAAGAGTTGGAAAGTAGCTCCGACCGTGGAACGTGCTCCAAATGCCTTATTAATATTGACCAGTAGTTCACTCAGGCGACGATTCAGTTCCAAATCACCCAAGTCCAAAAACTGAACCTCTCGGCGCAAAATTTCTACCCACCCCAGATACTCTGCCACCACATACAGTGTGTTGTAAATTCTATAACTCTGTGCGGATGGAGGTCGCTCATAAAGATACTCCAAAAATTTTTGCTGATGAATATTATACAAGCGGCTCTGAAGATCAATCGCTGAACGCAACAAGGGATTTCGGTACTTAGACATCAAAGCAGCCGTTTGAGCTTCGCGCGATTCGGCTTCACGTTGCTTTGTGAGTCGATCGGTCAATCGGGCAATGCGAGTTTGACCATAAATACTGATGACTGCGCTAATAATCGCGATAATCGCGGCGATCGTTGCAGTGATAACTTCGGGCTTCATCGCAGTTGGCTGACTTCTACAACTGCTTGCATCGTACTCGATCTCGAATACAAGCGGATAGCTTTGAAACTACTGCAATAACACAAAATATAAGCGAGATCACGATCGTGAGTTCGACGATCGATCACGAGCTTGAAAGCGATCGCCCAACCCCCATCACTTCCAAACAGCCCACACGCTTAATTAGGGCGCATTCTCTGACGATTGCTATAATTTGGGGCAGTCGATCGCTCTTCCGCATTGCCCCATGACCCAGCAACCCCTCTATAGGTTGCTACAATCCTCACCCGTTGTCGCAGATTTTTCGATGAGTGTGGTAGGCACATGAAATTACCCAATGGACTCAATGCAGTGATCCCGATGGAAAAGCTAACAGGGTATTGCCTAAATCCTAGTCACTCTTCGGGTAAACATAAAGCTAGAGTGTTTGCATTAGCATTAGGGATCACGGCTGAAAATGCGGATGATTTGCGAGAAGTGATCGCAAAAGCCGCGCTTGAGGGTGAAGTGATTCAGCAAGGTCATACTGAGTTTGGTCAGTTATATAAAGTTGATTGGGCAATCCCTGATCAGGAGTTTGTAGTCCTTCGTACCATTTGGGAAATTAGCCCCAATCAACCCAATCCCCGTTTAATTTCTGCATTCATCAGGTAAAAATCATGGTAACTCTGACAGCCCTTGACACGATCGCGAATTTGAAACCGATCGCAGGCGATCGCCTCACTTTAGTTGAACCCAAATATCAGTCAATCCTACAGCTACCTGTCGGGCAGGTTGGTACCATTCTTGAAATCTATCCCGGAGAGTCCCCCCGCTACCTAGTAGAGTTTGCTGATCTCCAAGGTCGCGAATATGCAATGGCAGTCTTGCAATCGAATGAAGTCCTAGCCCTTCACTACGAATTAACCCTAGTCAGCTAATCGTTCAAGCAGTTACGACAGAAAATTTTACTTTTTACCTTCTATGACCCAGCAACCCCTTTATGGTCCCCACAATCCCCATTCGTTGTCGCAGATGAGATCGGAGTTGGTGTGGGAGGGCAAATATGATGAGTATGGGCAGCGCCGTGAGGTGGATATTGCGGGCTGTGCGATGCCGATGCAGAAGATTGAGGGAATTGATGAGCCGAGGCGAGAGGCGGCGGCAAATCAACAGTTGACGCTGTTTGAGCAGCAAAACCCGCGTGTGGATGATTTTAGGAATCGGTTGGTGTGGGGCGACAACAAGCTGGTGATGGCTTCACTGTTGCAGGAGTTTAAGGGCAAGGTGGATTTGATCTATATCGATCCGCCGTTTGATGTGGGTGCGGATTTTACGATGCAGGTTCAGATTGGAAATGAGAAAGACTCTATTCAAAAAGAACAGTCAACTTTAGAAATGGTTGCCTATCGAGATACTTGGGGTAGAGGAACAGATTCTTATTTATTCATGATGTATGAGCGTCTTTCTTTGATGAAAGAACTCCTATCGGAAACCGGAAGTATTTATGTTCATTGCGACTATCGAACCAGTTCATATCTCAAACTGATTTTGATTGATGTGTTTGGTTCAAATGATGAGTTTAATCGTAGTGAAATTATTTGGAAAAGTGCTTCTGGTCATAGTGACTCAGGACACTATGGGGTGGCTCACAATACGATTTTCTATTTTTCAAAAGGGCAGAAAGTTTCGTGGAATCAAATTTATCAACCTTATGATGATGAATATCTAGAGGGGCATTATCAGAAGGAAGAATCTGATGGTAGACGTTTTGAAGATGCTGATTTAACTGCCTATGGCTTAAAAGGTGGTGGATATGAATATGAATGGAAAGGTCATGTAAAGCTATGGCGTTGTCCTGTTGAAACAATGCAAAAGCTAGAGAAAGAGAAAAGAGTTTACTATACTCGCAATGGATTAGCTCGATACAAACGTTACTTGGACGAAATGCCTGGTGCTCCTTTGAGTGATTTATGGACTGACCTACCAAGAATTAATTCTCAAGCATTAGAAAAAACGGGTTACGACACTCAAAAACCCGAAGCACTTTTAGAACGTATAATCCAAGCATCTTCCAATGAAGGCGATCTCGTTGCCGATTTCTTTTGTGGCAGTGGCACCACCGGAGTCGTTGCCGAACGTCTCGGACGCAAGTGGATCATGGCAGACCTCGGACGCTTCGCCATCCACACCTCCCGCAAACGCCTAATCGAACTTCAGCGCAAGCTCCACAAAGACGGCAAACCCTACCGCGCTTTTGATGTCTACAACCTCGGTCGCTACGAACGCCAATGGTGGCAGCACGATCGCCTCCAAGGAGCCGACACCGAACACCGCCGCATCATCCTCGAATTCTTCCGCGCCGAAGCCCTCACCAACCCGCCCTCGCCCTTGCTCCACGGTCGCAAAGCCGGAGCATTTTGCCACGTCGATGGCATCGACTCAATGTTCACCCGCGCCGAAGCCCAAGCCGTCGCCCAAGCCACTGCCGCCGCCGGGGGGCGCGAATGCTATTGCCTCGCCTGGGAATTTGAAATGGACTTGCATTTGACGGTGAATGCGATCGCCACCGAACTGGGCGTAAAGCTAAAGCTGATCCAAATTCCCCGCGAGATCATGGAAAAGAACCGCAAAGCCCCGCCGCCATTTTTAGAAGTGGCAGTGTTAGCAGCCGAAGCGGTCTATCGGAAAGACCCTCATCCCCCAACCCCTTCTCCCAAGCTGGGAGAAGGGGGGCAAGATCCGGCTCTCCTCTCCCAAGCTGGGAGAGGGG
>JAYVFW010000560.1:0-7571 GCA_043772715.1 Phormidesmis sp.
TTTGCGCGAACGAGTTTGCGCTTTGCCTTTTCACCCTGGGCACCGCCTTTTGCGATTTCTCTAGCAAGTTCGATCTCTTGAGGTTGAGTCAGCAGAGGGTAGCGGGCCATTTCTCGTAAAAACATCCCAACTGAGTCATCAGTAAGACCGAGATAATCACTAGTTTTCCCTTTGACCGATCGTGCCTGGACTTCTGGCTCTGACTCTTCATTATCTAAGGCTTCTAGCTCGGTTGGGTCAATATCGAGATCAACAGGAATTGCGTCAACCGAAGCAGGGGTGGTAGGAACTTTAGTTGTCATTATGTTTGGGGCAAGGTTGCTGATTTATATTCAAAAATTTGAATCCAACTGTAGCCTACTTTTTGATCATTGTTCACATCTTTTTTAAGAAAGATTGGCTTTTTTGATTGTTTTTTTATTTGAAGCTGTTATTTCTTGTTTGTAAGCCAAAAATCTAGCTTCTTTTAACCTAATTTCCGTGCCTTTACGGAGAAAATAGGGATGGATGTAAGCGCTATAGTAAACGGTTTTGTTGATTAAGGGTGTTGAAGTTAGATCAGGGATAGGCAGATTTAGATCACAAATATTGTGGGAACAAAGATCTCAAACAAAACAAGAGGCAACCGGAGGTGATCACCCGTTGCCTCTTGCTCACTTCTGCGCGAGTTTTCTTTAGTTCAATCAGTCAAACGTGACGGCTTCTCTGACCCCTGGCTCCTGATGCCTGACCCCTTATATAGCGGCTGCCTGCTGCGCCATCTCCATAAAGATTTTTTGAGAGCTTTGTTCGGGGCTGCCGTCAGTAGGGCGACGCTGAATATATCGTCCGTCGGGCTGCAAATCCCAGGCATGGCGGTTGTCTGCCAGCATGATGCCAAGAATTTCCTCCAAGTCTTTGATCAGATCAGGGTCTGCGATCGGCACCACCGCTTCGACCCGGCGATCGAGGTTGCGAGGCATCCAATCTGCGCTGCCCATCAAGATTTCTTCTTGACCATTGTTATGGAAGTAAAAAATCCGAGAATGTTCCAAAAACCGACCGACGATGCTGACTACGCGAATATTTTCGCTGATTTCCTTAAGACCAGGACGCAAACAGCAGATGCCCCGCACGATCAAATCGACTGATACACCCGCTTGAGAGGCTTCATAAAGGGCAACGATCAGTCTAGGGTCAACGAGGGCGTTCATCTTGGCAACGATGCGACCGTGACCGCCATTGCGCTGATGGTCGATTTCGCGGTGGATCAGGGTGAGGAGACGATCGCGCAAATTGACCGGAGCCACCACTAATTTGCGATAAGACTGCTGACGCGAATAGCCTGTTAAGTAATTAAACAAATCGGTCAGGTCAGCGCCGAGATCGTTGTGACAGCTAAACATTCCCAAATCGGTGTAGAGCCGAGCGGTTTTGGGATTATAGTTTCCCGTGCCGACGTGAACATAGCGACGAATCTTCCCTGCTTCACGGCGCACGACCAACACGAGTTTGGTGTGAGTTTTAAGTCCGACTAGCCCATAAACAACGTGGACTCCTGCACTCTCTAGCTTTCTTGCCCAGAGAATGTTGTTTTCTTCATCAAAGCGGGCTTTGAGTTCGACGAGTGCGGCAACTTGCTTCCCGTTTTCAGCCGCCGCGATCAAAGCGCTGACGATCGGAGAATCTCCAGAGGTGCGATAGAGCGTCATCTTGATCGCCAAGACGTTCGGGTCGTGAGCCGCTTCAGTAATAAACCGCTGCACACTTCTTGAGAACGAATCGTAAGGGTGATGCACCAGCAAATCTTGTTTGCGAATCACCGAGAAAAAGTCTTCTTCGCTTTCGGCGAGATCTTCGATATCGGTTTCGTTGACTCTTTTGAGTCGCGGCGGAGTCACCGGACTCCAAGGCGGATCTTTGAGTTCGGGCACGGGCAGGTCTGTCAGCCCAAACAGATCTCGCAGACAAAGCAATCCTTCGACTTCGTAAACATCGTTGGAGGTTAAACCCATTTCCTGCATCAGCATCGCGCGAATGCCTTCGGGCATTGAGGGCTGAAGCTCAATGCGAACGACAGAACCTCCAAAGCGGCGTTTTCGCAATTCTTGCTCGATCGCCAGCATCAAGTCTTCGGCTTCGTCTTCTTCGAGATCTAGATCGGCGTTGCGGGTGATGCGAAACGGGTAATATTCCTGAATCTTCATGCCCGGAAAGAGTGGATCGAGATTGTGAGCAATCACTTGTTCTAGAGGAACGCCTGCCCAAACTGGAGGGCGAGATTTTGGCACCGAAGCGGGTGAATCTTGAGTCTCGATCGGCAACTGAATAAATCGGGGCAAAACTTTGGGCACTTTCACCCTGGCAAATAATTCTTCGCCCGTGATGCCGTCTTTGACCACCACCGCTAAATTGAGGCTGAGACTTGAAATGTAGGGGAACGGGTGGCTGGGGTCGATCGCCAACGGGGTCAGCACCGGAAACACCTGTTCCTCAAAATAGGTTTGCAGATAAGTGCGCTGCTCTTGATTGAGGTCAATATAGTCAAGCAGATAAATGCCCTCAGCCGCTAACTGAGGGCGCAACGCTTGCTCAAAATGGCGATGCTGCTTTTCGACCATTGGGCGCAGCCGTTGATAGATCATCTCTAAATGCTCTTGGGGAGTGCGCCCATCAGCACTGGACTTGCTGACCTGCGCCTCTACCTGTTCTTTGAGGGCGGCGACTCTGACCATGAAATATTCATCCAGGTTAGAGCTATAAATCGCCATAAATTTAAGCCGCTCTAATAGAGGAGTGCGCGGATCAAACGCTTCATGCAGCACTCGATTGTTAAACTCCAGCCAACTCATTTCGCGGCTGAAGTAATATTGTGGATCGCTGAGATTGATCTCTTCGGTGGCTTTTTTACGTCGGGGCATGGGGCTTAAAATACCTCGTCTTCAAGACCGACCCACCATTCGCCTAAGCTCATCAAGTCTTGGTGAAGATCGGTCAGTGCAGCTTCATAGTCTGCGGGTGAAAGGGTCGTTTGGCGCTCTTTTAATTTGATCAGTCGCAGTTGGGCTAATAGCCAGGGTTTTGAGATGCCATCGGTGGCTTCTATATAGTGGGCGAGTTCGTTGCTGTCCATATAGCCTAGGGACTCAAAATTATAGGATCAGAATTTTTACACAATTACCTTATCGTACTCGCTGAATTTGTGGGTGTTGTTTAGCACGAGTTGCAAAAAAAACAGCCACGATCGCTTCGTGACTGTCTAACTGTCCTATCTTTCAGCTAAATCTGACTAAGCAGCGAGGTTATGGGCAACAAAGTCCCAGTTCACTAGCTTGTCTAAGAAGTTGTCGATAAACGCGGGGCGCGCATTTTTGAAGTCAATGTAGTAGGCGTGTTCCCACACATCAAGGGTGAGAAGTGCTTTCTGCCCATGAGCGAGAGGGTCTTCTGCATTGGGGGTTTTGATGACTTTGAGGGTGCCACCGTCGTCAACGAGCCATGCCCAACCGCTGCCAAACTGAGTGGTTGCGGCCGCCTTAAACTCTTCTCTAAACTTGTCATAGCTGCCGAAGTCTTTATTGATTCGTTCAGCAACTTCACCCGTCGGAGCGCCACCACCACCCGCTTTTAGGCAGTTCCAGAAGAAAGTGTGGTTCCAAACTTGAGCCGCGTTGTTAAACACCCCAACCTTGGCAGGGTCTTTAAACGATGTGGTGATGATTTCTTCTAACGATTTGCTGTCAAGCTCAGTGTCTTTGATTAGGTTATTGAGGTTTGTGACATAGGCAGCGTGGTGCTTGCCGTAGTGATAATCAAACGTCTCTGCCTTCATGCCATATGGCTCAAGCGCGTCTTTAGCAAACGGTAAAGGGGGCTGTGTAACTGCCATCGTGTTCTATCCTCTTCTAGTCTGGTTTCAGGCTTTGGCGAAAAGACTTCTATTCGCATTCTATCAAGCTTGTCTCTTGCCGCCGTTTACTTTACGAGATCGGCAGAAACATAACTACATAATCAACTTTATCGCAAAACGAAGATGTAATGACTTTAGATTAATCTGCGGCGATGTTGAGCGAGTTGAGCATGAGCTTGCAGCGATCGCGACTCTGCAAATCCTCAGCGATCGTCAACAGCAAATAGTCAGCGCCCTCGGTGCGAATCGGCAGTGCAAGCTCGATCGGTTGGGTTAGATCATGATCTTGTTGAACCGTGTTGAGAATGTGAGCCTGACGATCGATGGCATCCAAACGGGTGACTAGATGGCGGCAGGGGCGATCGTTGGGCTGAATCTTTGCGGTGAGTTTTGCTCTCGTCTTATGAAGCGGATTGATGTATAGAAAAGAAGTGGACTGGCTCGTGTCTGAATTGGTCGCCAGATTGAGAACATCCGCTTGTTCCCAAAGTGAATAGCCTGACGTTCTGGTGGTCGCAACCCAATCAAATTGACCGCCAGGGCGCGATGAGCCGACAAAGTTCCGCATGGCTTCAAAGGTGTTAATAGCGGTTGATAAAGAAGTCGATCGCTGCCTTTTATAAATGTTGACTGTGATCCCATTTGTCAACCGAAACACTTCAGGAAGGCGCTTAAAATCTTGAGCAATTTGCCAATGGGTTGCAAAGATTTCGTTGATTACTTTGACTACATCTTGCTCGGCTGGGCGCAAGTTATATTGAAATGGCTCTGCGACGACGACATATTCTGCTTGTAATAATTGATCGATCGGATAGCGATCTCGCGAGTCAACATCTTCGACTGGCAGCAAATTTAGCACCTGTTTGTGATGCAGAGTTTGGTCTGTGCTGGTGATTATACTCCCGTTAAACAAAGCAGAAGAGCCGCCAATATAGATGGGTTCTTGATTAGGAGTCAGGCTGACCAGATAGCGATTTAACCGCACGACTTCGTTGTAATCTGTTCGCCGTAGGGGGGCATTGTTAGCCGCAAACAACTCGCTTAACGGAGTGCCTGCGTTGTCTGGAAGAACGCTCATTCCAAATCGAGTGGGACGCAGAAAGGTGCGATCGAGTCCGCTCACTGGAGCCAGCCCAATGACCAGATTAATAGCTAGATAGGTGACAAAGATTCCTAAAGCTAGCCGTCGATTTTTTTTCAGCGTCAACCAAATCGTCCAGCCAAAAGACACCAAACCGAGAATGATTAAGGGGGTGAAGTGAGTGGTGTAATGAACGCCAATGATTTTTACCTTGACCACCCACAGCAAAAACAGCATTCCGTAAAACGAGACTATAAAGCGAACAGCAGAACTGGATAAGATGCGAGTTTTAAGCCCGATCGCATAGCCCAAAGCCGCGATTAGACAAGCAACCCAGCCAAATGAGATGCCAAAATATTGCCAGCCTTGACTAAGCGAAACGTCGTAAGACGTATATAAACTGCTGAAATCGTTGTGCAAAATTCGCAGAATAAAGTGTCTACCGAGCAGGACGATCGTGGTCAAAATAACGACCACAACTAGCCCAATGTGCAATCCCCGATCGATCAACGCTTGACGCGCTTGCCGAGGAGATTGCCGCCATTGAGAACCCGCATCGATCAGCGCTTGCAAACCCAACGCGGCTAAAAATGCGATCACTGCATAGGCATAGTGACGACGAAACAAAGGAGCGCACCCCAACAAAACGCCGATCGCTACACTCTGCCTGCGAGACTTGAGCTTGACATCTTGTAAATAAACATAGACGGCAAGCGCCATCAGCAACGCGGCCCCGATGTCAACATAGCCACGCAGCGTTGGTGCCCAAGCGATCGGAGTTGCCAGCGTCACCAGTCCGGCTGTCCAACGAACGTGATTGGGTTGAGCGGTTGGGATGAGTTGAGTCGCGATCGCTCCCAATGCCAAAGCAAATGGCACAAAATAGACGAGTGCCACACTGAGAATATAGACTAAGCGAGAATCTCCAAACGCAAATCGCAACGGTAAGAGCAATAGAGTCGGATATTTGCCATAGTCACTTCCAGCCGATCGCCAAGTGCTAATCAGCGCTCGCAGGGGTGAAGCGCGAAAGGCAGATTCTGTCTCGTCAAGCAGCCGTTGATAAGTCGTGTAATCCCACCAATAAAAGGTTTGTTCACTCGAAATATATAGGACGACTAGCGCGATCGCGATCATCGTCAGGCTGGCGAGCAATCCGATGGGTAAGGGCGATTGGTTATTAACATTCTTCTTCAGCGATCGGGAGAAAGGTCGCATTTTTTATTGTCTGAAATGAGCGATCGGTGCGAAACCACAATAGAACCGCACACATCTTCAATTGCTCAGACGATTAATAACTCTGCCTATCGATAGATATCACTCAAAGGAAGATCTCTCATTTTCAGATACAAAAAATCCCCAACCCACTAGGCATGGACTGAGGAGTTTAATCAGGGTGCATCTACCAAATCCTAATTCCAGAGTTTTTGCGCCTTCCCGGAGATAAATGCACCAATTGCACGAACTTTCGGGAACGACTTTCCGTCACAGTATCCATGCGTCAAACTCTTTGGAACTTATAAAGAGAAAAATTGACCTATCAAGCGAGTGGACTAGGCTTCTAGCCCATACGGGCAGGAAACCCATTTCACAAATCATTCCGGATTGCTATAGATTGGGTGCAAGAAGGGTCAAAAATTTGTAATCCTGGAAACAGGAAGTTTTTGAAAATTCTTCAAAAAGTCCTGAATTCAAAGATTTTGCCTGATCTGCCGCTTTTATCAGTGGTTAGGAGGAATATGGGAAGTCGATCGTTAAACTTGGCTACAGACGTAGATTAGGTCTTCTTGGAGAGTAGTTGTGACTCAGGAATTCTATATTTCTGTGACTCCGGTCAGAGAAGACGAGTATTGGATTCGCACCGAACGGGTGTCGCCAGGGGTGCCATTAGCCGAGGAGCTAGTCACCTGGAACGTCGATGACTGGCTGACACAAGCGGGTCAACTCATGCACGATCCTTTACTAGGGCTGCTGCGCGGGCATTTTCCGGGGCGATCGCCGAGTGGCGATCCGGCAGAATCTTCCCTTTCTCATAGCCTTTTGACCTTGGGGCAAACTCTCTACAACGCTCTATTTCAGGGCACCATCCGCGATAGCTGGGTGACTGCCCAAGGGGTTGCCCAAAACCGCCGCGAAGATCTGCGGCTGCGGCTGGGTCTGCGGGGCGATCGCTTGCCTTGCCTGCCGTGGGAGGTGCTGAATGCAGGAGGTCGCCCCCTCGCTACTGGAACTGACGTGATCTTTTCGCGCTATCAGTCTGCGTTTGCGCCGATGGCGACCGTGTTGCAATCTCAGCCTCTGCCAACCCTAGAGAAAAATCAACCGCTCAAAATTCTCATGGTGCTGGCGGCTCCCACCGATCAAGAAGTTTTGGCGCTCCGGCAAGAAGCCAATCACCTCAATGAAGAACTTCAGCGAGAGCAAGCAACGCGATCGGGCAATGCACCGCTCCCGGCGATCGAACTCACCATTCTTGACCAGCCCGGAAGAGAGCAACTCACCCAAGCGCTAGAGCAAGGCTGCTATCAAGTTTTGCACTATGCAGGGCACAGCAATCTGGGCGGGTCGGGCGGCGATTTATATCTGGTCAGCGATAAGACG
>JAYVFW010000561.1:0-7569 GCA_043772715.1 Phormidesmis sp.
TTGTTGGTTGAGAGGAATGTTTGATGATCAGGGCGCGATCGTCCGCAAAGTTTTCCAGCTTTGATTAATTAATGGAATTGCAGAGACAATAATCAGCCCTGAAATCACTAAACTAATGGCTCCGTCTGCCCAAGACCAGTGCCAAACTGAGATCGCGATCGCCGCTATGATTACCCCGATCGCGCCCAAAGCATCTGCCACCACATGCAAAAAAGCGCCTCGCAGATTGAGGTCATGGTCACTGCCTTGATGCAGCAGAGAGATATTGATGCCATTGACGACTAGACCAACGATCGCCGTGATCAACATCGGTTTGCTGGCAATCTCAACGGCATCAATCTGCAATCGGCTCACTGCTTCCCAGGCGATCAGCAGCGCTACCACCACTAGTCCTAGTCCATTAATTAACGCCGCCCACGTTTCAACCGAGTGATTTTCTTTAATCGCTACCTCGTTTACCCCTAGCCAACCCCACGTTGGTGGTGACTGAGTGATGCGGGTTGCCAGCAGTGCCAGCAATAATGCCAGACAGTCAGAAACGAGATGTCCCGATTCTGCCAGCAATGCCAGACTGTGAATGCTCAGACCCACAGTTAACTCGACGATCGCAAACCCGCCTACTAAAAGCAGTGCAATCAATAACTGCTTTTGCTTGGTTTGAGAATCGACTTCATAACAGTTACAGTCCGACGAGTGAGGGTGCATATCAATCAAGTCAAAAACTAGGTAGGGTGCGCGGTTGCTCTACACATCCTACGCTAGACTCGACCGAAGCTGCCCCCGTTTAGTTTCCCAAACTGCCCGCTACCACTTTTTATAAGCTAAGAACTTTCCGTTCATCGTGACCTGGACGCGATCGCCCTTTGGATCTTCGATTTTGTCAATATCTAAGGTGAAGTCGATCGCACTCATAATGCCGTCACCAAACTTTTCATGAATGATCTCTTTGATCGGCATTCCATAGACTTGCATGATTTCATAAAACCGATAGATTAAGGGATCAGTGGGCACGATCGATCCCAAACCTTTGATCGGAAATGCGGTCAATGCTGAGACAAGATCAAGGCTAAGTTCTAAAGCGGTTAGCAGTTTGGTGGCTTCATCTTCAGAAGCGCTTGCCTGTTGATAAAATAAGGCGGCAATCCAAACTTCATCGCGTCCGATCGTCGCTTCTAAGTCGGCAAAACTCAACCCTTTTGCCTTTTTAGCTGCCAAAAGTTTCTCAGTAATAGCTGAAACTGTCATGAAATAAGTTCGATACATTCAGCAACAGTCCTAACAAGACTGCTGAATCTGAGTGGTAGTCCACGCTACAAAATCCTGTCTAACTGTTTGAGTTTGGATTGCAGTCCTCTAAGATTAAATGTTGCAACTCAATCTTCCCCGCATGGCTCTTACCAATCTTCCTCCCCGATCGTTGAGTTTTTCTGAGCGTCCTAGCTTGTCATTGCAGATGATGCGAGTTGGGGCGCTGCTAACGCTGATGTTTGTGGGCATCGCGGTTCTGGCTCCCGTCTTGCAATGGGTGAGCTGGCTGCAAAGTCCGATCGAGTTTCTCGACAATCTACCCCATCAACCCCCATCTGCTGCTCATTGGTTTGGTACGAGCAACTTAGGCTATGACGTGTTTTCACGAACGCTCTATGGCACTCAGGCAGCGATTCAGGTCGTGATTTTAGCGACAGCACTCAGTTTAATAATCGGAGTGCCGTTAGGAATGGTGAGCGGTTATCTAGGCGGAAAGCTCGATCGCGCCCTGCTCTTTTTCATGGATACGATCTACACATTACCGGGGCTGCTGCTGTCAGTGACGTTGGCATTTGTGGTGGGGCGAGGCATATTGAATGCTGCGATCGCGATCAGCATTGCCTATGTGCCGCAATATTATCGCGTGGTGCGTAACCAAACCGTCAGCGTCAAAACTGAGCTATTTGTCGAAGCGGCTCAAGCAATGGGAGCCTCAACTTGGCGAGTCTTATCGCGCTACTTGTTTTTAAACGTGATTCAAAGTGTGCCCGTGTTGTTTACCTTGAATGCTGCCGACGCAATTTTAACCCTGGGAGGATTAGGGTTTTTAGGACTCGGCTTGCCCGACGAAGTTGCCGAATGGGGACACGATTTGCGTCAGGCACTCGATGCCCTTTCGACGGGGGGAATCTGGTGGACGGCGTTCTTTCCAGGCTTTGCTATGACGCTGATGGTGATCGGACTCTCGCTCTTAGGCGAAGGCTTAAACGAAATCACTGAGCGCAAAGTTAGGTAACATCAACGTCAGTTCGATGAGTTCTTTCGCTTCGTTCTTCAGCGCTTCAGCCCCTAAATCCCCCAAAATTGGGGGACTTTGAACCCTAAATTCTGGGCTTGAAGTCCCCCAGAATTGGGGGATTTTAGGGGGCAGCCCGGATCTGCAACCGCAGCGAAAAGCTTCATCGAATTCACGTAACATTAGAAATCTTCTAAAAGCCACTCTGAAGCACGCTCACCTAAATCGATCGGGATACTTACCGCTTTCCCTAAACGCGGGCGCTCACGAGTCTTCTCGATATAAGTTTGAACTTGAGCGATCGCACCCCAAGCCCTGATATAGCCCGCAACCTGATCAAGATGCTCGACATATTCCCCTTCAGATAGGGGAAAAGACGCTTGCTCTAGATATTTCCACATCACTTGGACAAAGATTTTGCCCTGAGTTCGCCGAATTTGAAGATCGTAGGAGCGACCCCACTTATTGATTAAAAGCTGTCGGAGATCTGATCCGGTCATGATGACGATCGCCTGAGAATCTGTAACATTTCGTATAAATTTAAGGTTCTAACGGTTAGCTATGATGCTAATGTTAAAGTTTGTATAATACACTTAAGAAAGGCTACAAACGACAACTCAGAGGGATTTCTAGCATTTTGCGATTTTAGAAAACCTTCTTTAAAGCGCGATCGTAGCTCGTGTATGTAACTAAATATAAACCCAGAGCTTTCAGATAAGTTCTGAGCATCAATCGACTGTGATTGGTCGTGATCGTCCCCGATATCTCTAGAGTGTAGACATGGCTCAACTAACTGGACCCGCAGATGATGTACCCAGCATGGGTCGTCGTCAATTCATGAACGTTCTGATGTTTGGCTCTGAAGCACTAGTCGCTGCTGGTGCTCTCTATCCAGTCATTCAATACTTTATTCCTCCGTCGAGCGGCAGTAGCTCTGGAGGGGTCACCGCTAAAGATGCTCTAGGGAACGATATCGTTCTCACTGACTATCTGGCTAGCCACCCAGCGGGCGATCATTCTCTCGTGCAAGGCTTAAAAGGCGACCCCACCTATCTAGTGGTTGAGGAAGACAAAGCGATCGCCAACTATGGCATCAATGCAGTTTGCACTCATCTGGGCTGCGTCGTTCCTTGGAACGCCAACGAGAACAAATTTATGTGCCCCTGTCACGGTTCTCAATACGACAGCACCGGAAAAGTGGTGCGCGGTCCGGCTCCGCTGTCTCTCGCACTGGCACACGCCAACGTTGAAGACAACAAAGTCACCCTCACCCCCTGGACTGAAACCGACTTTCGCAACAACGAAGATCCCTGGTGGGCATAATTTAGGTTTTGGGTTTCAGGTTTCGGTAGACTCCTGACCCCTGACCCCTTCTTCCTTTCCTTTGTTATCCCTTTTATTCGCTAGAGATGAGAACAAGCTTTTTATCGTCGATGTGGCTACGTAGCGCCCAAACCGTGACCCAAAAGGTCGCGATCGCGATCGTCGCAATCACCGTCTTGCTTGCAGGCAGCCTTGCCCTGCCTCAAGCCGCGTCTGCTTACCCTTACTATGCTCAAGAAGCTTACAAAAACCCTCGTGAGGCAACGGGGCGAATTGTTTGCGCCAACTGTCACTTAGGTGCCAAACCAACCGAGGTCGAAGTACCTCAGTCTGTCTTGCCTAACACCGTGTTTGAAGCGGTGGTAAAAATTCCTTATGATACGAGCGTTCAGCAGATTCAAGGTGATGGTAGCAAGGGGCCGTTAAATGTCGGCGCAGTGCTGATGTTGCCCGAAGGCTTTAAGCTAGCGCCTGACGATCGCCTGACTGACGAGATGAAAGAGAAGGTTGGCGAACTTTACGTTCAGCCCTACAGCGACGATCAGCCTAACATTTTAGTGGTCGGTCCGATTCCGGGTGAGCAATACCAGGAAATCACCTTCCCGATTTTGTCTCCTGACCCCAATAGTGATAAGTCAATTCGATTCGGCAAGTATTCTGTTCACGTGGGCGGCAATCGTGGTCGTGGTCAGGTTTACCCCACGGGTGAGAAGAGCAACAACACCGTCTATAATGCCTCTGCAACGGGTCAAGTTGCTGCGATTAGCAAGACCGAAGAAGGTGGCTTTAAAGTCACCATCAATGCGGCTGATGGCAAAACGGTAGATGAAACCATTCCGCCAGGTCCTGAACTGCTGGTGGCAGAAGGTCAGGAGGTCAAGTCGGGTGATGCGCTGACCAGCAACCCTAACGTTGGTGGTTTTGGTCAAGTTGACAAAGAAATTGTGCTGCAAAGTCCCAATCGGATTAAGGGACTGATGGCATTCTTGGCGATGTCTACTTTGACTCAAATTATTCTGGTGTTGAAGAAGAAGCAGGTTGAGAAAGTGCAAGCTGCTGAAATGAATTTCTAGCGTGATGACATCAAATTGAGGTGAAAGATTCACCACTTTAGGGATGGGCTTGTAGCTCATCCCTTTTTTAGTGAATACGGCTAAAGTTAACGTCAGTTCGACAGAAACAGTTGGCTTCGATTGCCCATCCGGGAAGCCCCCTTGCCCATTCAAGGCGATCGCCGATTCTGCCCCAACTTCACGGGTGATTACCCCTCCCTCTGCCAAAACGTATAGGTCGCGGGTGTTGAACAAGCCATCTCCAGACTGCTCAATGTTATAGGCATCCAGTAACGTAGTTTGACGGTTGTAGGCAAAAATCTGCCAGCGCTTTTGCTCTGGAATCTGCGTCGGCAACAACAGAACTGTAAAACATCCGGCGTTGCTGAATCCAAGTATGAACCGCCAGATCAGCCCTCTCCCTAGGGAGAGGGAACCAGAGGCGCGGTTTCCGACCCGCTTTGCGAGGCGGGCAAAGGCTAAAACGTAGCCCGAACATGATCGGTTTTATTCAATTCGCAATTCTTAGGGCTTTCGCCCACTGCGATTAAATCCCATACTAATTACCAGACTCTATGCTCTTACGGCGTGATTGCTACCTAATTTTGTCCGAACTATTGTTGACTGAGAAGTTGGTGAAATCAACAGTGACTTCTTTAGGAGTTGCCCACGATCGATCGTTGCCGCCAAAGAATGTCGAGAAGAAAATGCCTTCAATTTTTAGCTTTTCAGTTGTCCGAAACTGAAGGTTGCTTTGATCCAACACTTTCTTTCCGTCTAGCCAAACTTGAACGCGACCGTTTTTCTGATCAGGATTGTTCAGGTCAACCTGTTGTTCTAGATGGTGCCAAGTACCGGGTGTAAAGTACCAGTTGCCCCGTCCGATCGAGGTTCCATAATGAGAGCTGGTCGGTAAATAAGCATAAACCTCACCTTTACCGTCTCTCCGCCACATGAAGCGGGTAGAAAAGCCATTCGTGCCGTCGGGGTCATCTCCACCGCTGGTTTGAGTTCCGCCAAACAACCCTGGCAACTTTCCACCTTTAACAAAGTCAAAATCTTGAGAGAAGCGGACATAATAGCTTAATCGCAGAGAGTCTTGGGGTGCTAAATTTAGATTCGCGTAAAATTGCACCCCGCCCAAAGGTGCGCCCGTCTTACGGTTAACTGCGGGACTAGCAGACCCTGCTGGATAGCGAACTCTCAACACTTGTGAGAATTTAGGGTCAGCAGTAATGGTTGCATTTTGCCAACCCCAATCACCTTGACTGCGAATGTGCCACTGAGATCGCCAGTTAGACCTGGAGAAAGTTCCTGCCCACAGACGTTTTCTAGCGCCAGAACGATCGCTTGCGTCGGATACTTTACCCGACTCAGAACGAGGGGATGGATCAAAGTTTTCAACGGCTACTGTTGAATTTAGTTGACTACAGCCGCTCATGATCACGGCGAAACTTAGCAACACAAACAGCCACGGAGAAGCATGAGCAATTCTAGATTTCACGGCTTATGCAGAGGGATAGATTTGCTGAAAGAGTTGGAGCAGATTCAGCGATACGAGACTCTAAAAGGTTCCCCTTGCTGGTGTAGATACCTGAATCGTGACTCCTCCTTAAATAGATTAGACCTCCTGCACGAATCCGGGAACGCCCCCTAAATCCCCCAATTCTGGGGGACTTTGAACTCCAGTTTCCCCAGATTGGGGGTTAGGGGGCGAGATCTAAGGGCGGTTTACGTCGAGAATTTTATTCATGCAGGAGGTCTATTTACTGTTTAACAATGTCTGTGCTATCTAATTGAACACTGGCTGCATCATTCATCACAACTTTGTTCCGATCAAACTCATCTTCTGCTGTAACGTATTGCATCGTCACATCCCGCGATCGCTCAAGCACTGAAGGATAGCGAATGCCTTGTTCTAAATGAAGGTTGCTGACGGTTACTTGAGCAACATTGTCTAACACTAATCCATTGATTGTCTGGTTAGCGATGCCTGGGGTAGAGGGGCTGTAGCGCAACGTAAAGCCGCTAACCTGCACATCTTGAACGGGTTTTTGTGCGGTCTTTGGTGCCGATGCAGTCAGGACTGTCTGATCTACCCTTGACCCAGAAACGATCAAAATGGCGCTGTCAGCCGTTGGATTAAACTGAGCTTGCAGAATAGTTCTACCCACCCCCTGTCCCTTAATTCGGATGTAGCTGCGATCGATGCTGATCGGTTTGAATAAATCAATCTCACCAATTGGCAGATTAATTTGAATGGCTTCACTTAGAGGCTGTCGATCAATTAACGCCTGTAGAGCCACTGAATCATCTTTGCCATCACTGGGCACAATTCCCTGGTCGATTGCTTCGATCGAGTTCACGATCGGTTGTTGAGCCGCAGTCTGCTTCAGGTGTAATCCCTCTAAGTCCCACAGTGGGTTGAGTATCCCGTTCAGCCACAAGAGGAACACTGCAAAACTCAAAACTTGGCTAGCCAGCAGAAAGCGAGAAATGCCAAGCTTTGCTAGTCGTCTTTTGCCAGTGCCGTCAGCAGAAATACTTTGGTTTCCCCGGTTTGCCCAGTTCTGTTTTGCCAAGTTCATCTGAGTCCAAATTTTGACCAACGATGAAGTCCACTGAGTCACTAGCAAAATCGGTAAATGAATCGGTTTTGGATCAGAGGGTCTACCCTGAAAAATTAGCAGCAGCATGAATGAGCGGCTAAACAGAATCCACGAAGCAATGATGCTAGCAGCGATGAAATGTCCTTGAAGTAGGGAAAGGAGTAGGCAGCCTGGGCTGATTAGAGATGTCCAAATACTAATGCGTTGATCCAGCAACCCATACCACAGATAGAAACCCGTTACTTTAGGTCCTAGGGCAAGCGCTCGGCTGTTGTTGCGGAGCATATTGCCATACCAGCGTCGCATATTGTCATAGGCGCGA
>JAYVFW010000562.1:0-2685 GCA_043772715.1 Phormidesmis sp.
CCCCCAACTCTGGGGGAACCGAAGTTCAAAGTCCCCCAGAATTGGGGGTTAGGGGGCGTTCCCGGATTCGTGCAGGAGGTCTTATGACTTCCTTCAAAAATCAACCTCTTCAGGCGCGATCGTTTCAACAACAAATTCTCAACGGAGCTGACTTTAGCGGGGCTGATATTCGAGGCTGTAACTTTAATAATGCTCAGTTAGTAGGCGCAAATTTTGAGCGCGTCAAAGCCGGACTCTCGCCTCAAAAACTTATGATCTTGAGTGGCATCGCGATCGCGATCGCGCTTTTGGTCGGAGATGCGGTGTCTCGTTTGATTTTCGGCGCATTAGGACAGATACCCAACAGTTCTGCCTGGTCGTTTGTGTTGGTCTTATATGGAGTTTTGGGTCTAGCGGGCGCGAGTGCTGGAATCAGTTCTTTAAAGAGCATCTCTCTAAAAACTAGCCGACTTGCAGGCACTTTATCGGCGGTTTTGTCGGGCGCATTGCTGGGATTTTTTTATGCTGGAAGTGCTTCGGGAAACAATCCGAGTATCGCGATCGGGGGCGCTATTGCCGCAGGTCTGGTGATGTTTGCGGCTAGCGTCTTTCTTCACCAGGCGCTGATTAAAATCGCGATCGCCACCCTAACAACAGTCACGACTTACGGAGCCGCTTTTATGCTCGGTGCGACGGCTAGCGCTAGTCTCAGCGCCCAGCATGGCATCGGATTTGCTTACGCGATCGCGGCTTTTGTCTATGTTTGGCTGGCTCTAAACTCGCTCAAATCGATGATCCGATCGCTCAAACTCGCCTCTACAACGTCCTTTAAGGGTGCAAATTTGACCGATGCTCGGTTTGATCAAGCCGCCCTAAATCATACCGATTTTTCCCAATCAATAGGATACTGTTAGAGACGAAACGGACTTTAACTTATGAACTTGATTCTGGTTGGGGCAGCGATCGTGATTTCCGTTCTGGTCTTCACCTGGCTGATTAAAGTCGTGAAGGCAACAGTCGGCACTGCTTTGGTGGTTGCAGCGATCGTGCTGGTAATGCAATTTGTCTTTGGCATCGGAGCCGATAAACTGCTTCAGCAAGTCTGGGAGTTTGGACAATATCTGTGGCAACTGGTGACCAGAAGATAGGCTGCGATCGCTTCAAAAAACATTGGCGCTTATGGCAGTCATCACATGAAACCTTACAGCATGATTGACTCGCAAATCGTTGATAGTGTTGAAGATCTAATGCTGAATTTGAGCAAGAGGTTGAACCATGAAGCCGATTAATTGGCGTGAATACATCGTAAGCAGTTTAGATGTGCTTCGAGGTAAGCCGAGAATTAAGGGAACCAGAATTCCAGTGAGTTTGATTTTGGGCTATTTGGCTGCTGGCAATACCTATGATCAGATCCTGCAAGAGTTTCCAGATTTACAAAAAGAGCAGATTGCGGCTTGTCTCGATTATGCGCGTGATCTCGCAGATTTTGAGACGGTTGCATCGTGAGTCTGAAATTTTTCATCGATCAATGTGTTCCAGCTTCAATTGGGAAGTTTTTGCAGGATGGCGGTCATGAGATGTTGATCTTAAAAGACTACACTTCAATCGAAGCTCCTGATGAAATTGTGATTGCCAAAGCACAGAAGTTGGGTGCGATTTTGGTTTCACTAAATGGAGATTTTGCTGACATTGTTGCCTATCCTCCTGCAAATTATTGTGGGATTATTTCAATCCAACTTCGGAATCACCCTGAAATTATTCCTCTGCTGATGCAAAGGTTAGTGGATTATTTGTCAAATTGTGGCAATGTCGAACATTATCAGGGCAAGCTGTTCATCGTCGAAGTGAATCGAATTCGGATACGAGATTGACTTGGCGATCGCCTCTGTTTGGGAGCGGCAGAGGCAATCGGACGACGGGGTACGGTTGGCTCTGCCCAGCTCCGAAGGATTGTAATCACGGAAGCAGCGTTTATATACCCTATGCTTTTGTGATAGAGCTAAGGTCAGGAAAACATCTTGTCATACATTGTTGTAGTAATTCGTAATTAGCACGGGGTAAGTCTGCCGTCAGTCGATGGAGAACTGAGCATTGTCCTACTTGCTTCAAATGGGCAGGTCGTAGATCAGCAGCCTGTCAGATTTACCACAGCCGACGCAATCTTTGCAGATTTGCCAGTGGGTCGTTACACTATCATTGCCAGACATCCGTCGTTTAATCCTACAGAAACTCGACAAGATGTAGTGCTGTTAGAGAAAGTAATGCTTGGGGTGAAATATTTTTATATAGAAAGTGAGCGACAATTGCTGAGGATAGAGTTATTGGAGCGGCGATTAGATGGCTGAATCAAAACGTTATGCAGTTGACCCAGACTCGATCGCGGCTTATCACATTCGAGTTTTATTTCATTGCGAAGAGCTACAGCGAGAAACACATCCCAACAGTCGCGCCATGATTGCTTTATGTCTGGCAGAAGCTGCAACAACGCTGGCTCGTATGGAAGCTCAGGAAGCCCGAAAAAATCAGGCTATCTCGATTTCAGGAACGTGAAAGTCTAGTTAATGTGTAAAACTCAAACAAGATTTTGGCATTGCGTCTTTTGAAAGATTGGTTCTCTAATTCGTCTCAAAAAACCTCGCTACGATGGATGTTAATCGTGCCCTTTTTGCTGCAAATTGGTGTAGCACTAGAGGTGACTGGCTATCT
>JAYVFW010000563.1:0-7535 GCA_043772715.1 Phormidesmis sp.
AGTTAGCTTTGCCTCTGACTTTGATAATAAGATCCCGTCCACGGTTGAATCAGGGTTTGAGGCTTAAAACCTGCTCAAATTTTGTCCGGAGTATTGAATGTTCAGATGAACAAACAGTGCGAGTTACAAAAAACAAGCAAAATTATTTTGTTCAGGAGTACCCATAAAAAACGATCGCTTCTAGGGTGCGACGATCGTTGATTTACTAATTCTGACGGGGCTTTCGATCTGCTTCTAACGGATCTACTGGTGGGTGAGTTGTGCTAGGTGCAGAACTATTTCCGTTTGATTGAAAATAAATTTCAGTGTCATGAGGAGGCATAGAACCCTCTGCTACGGGCTGAAGCCGACGATTACGACGCGATGACCAAACGGTGCCTGCCCAAAATGTGCCTACCGCGATCGCGCCTCCGACAGGCAACATCGCCCACCAAGGCAAAGCAGAAAGATTGGCTCCCTGAGCCGTCGATGCAGGAGCCTCAGCAGGTTTTTCCGCTTCCCCTTTGGCTTTCGTATCACCCCGGAGAGATTGCGTATACAGTTGCGGGGCGCGTTGCGTCACAACTTTGTCGTTGTCAAACAGTCCATTTGTGACTTCCACAAGCTCACCAGATTCTCGTCCGAGCGTGACATCTGTGGCTTGAAACGCATTGCCGTTTTGCACAAAGACAATTTTCTTTTTACCGTTAGTTTCGACGATCGCGGATTTCGGAACGGCTAACACTGCAACTGGAGTCCGATCGGTCAACACCTCAATCTCAGCAAACATCCCAGGTTTTAATGCCCCATCCGCGTTATCTAATTCTGCTTTCACGGGCACAACACGGCTATCGCCCTACACCGTTGAACCCACAACACTAATCCGTCCGCCGAAGGTACGATTCGGCAATCCACTAACCTTGATCCGAACTGGCTGATCGACTCGAACTTGACTGAGATCTTTTTCGTAGACGTTGCCCGATGCTTGCACACTGCTGCCATTAACGATCGACAGAATCTTTTTACCTGCATCTTGTCCCGACTCTCCGGTTGTCGCTTCTCGATCTGCAACCGTGCCAGAAATGGGTGCAAAAATCGTCAACGTTCCATCTTCGTTTGCACTCGCTCCCAACTGTCTCAGTCGCGTCTCATAGGATTGTCCACTTAGCTCGACGCGAGTTTGTGCGGAGTTCAAAGCCGCTTGAGCGCGTTTAAGTTGTGCCTCAGCTTCAGACACGGGTAATCGACTTTGCGCTTTAGACAAGTTTGCCTGTGCTGCCGCGAGTTTGGTTCCTGATTCAAGTGCGGTACGCCGGGGAAGTGCGCCTGTCTGTGCGAGTTGTTGGTCTTTGGCGTAACTTTCTTGAGCAAAATCAAAAGCAGATTTAGCTTGCTGCACTTCTTGGTCTGCGATCGTCCGTTGGCGACCTAAATTCTGTTGCGCCAGTTGCAAATCAGCTTCGGCATTTTGGACGGCTGCGATCGCTTCTACTTTGCGATCGGAGGCGGTCGATCGCAGGGATGCCAAATCAGGACTCGTCATGATTGCCACAGGTTGCCCTGCATTGACCTTATCACCCGGTTTCGCTAATAACCGCAGCACTGTCCCACCCACAGGAGTTGTCACCTCGACCTGACGATTGGGCAACGTCTCAATTTGTCCCGTCGTTTTCACGCCAAACGCCAATCGCTGCCGCGTCACAGGCTCCACCTTAAAGCCGAGTCTCTGTGCGGTTTCTGCATCCACTTGCACGCTGCCAGTAGACTGAGCAGAGCCGCCTTTAAATTCATCCCCGTGTCCACCATGCGCGAGAACCACTGTAGGATTCCCAGCCAATAATCCAAGCGTTAGCAGCGTCGCTGAGATGCGGCGAATTGAGGTAGGAATAGAAACAGTAAGACTCGGCATGGTGAAGTTTCCTAACAATGCATTAATTATCTAGTGTGACAGTTGAATGTGAAATGAGCATGAAATGGACTATTGGTAATACCAAGCCTTGCGCCACTGTTTCATCTGCTCGATTTCGGCTTGTTGTGAAGAGACGATCGCTTTGGCAAGCGTTTGAACTTCAGGTCGCTTCGATTTTTGCAGGGCATTGTTTGCCATCACGATCGCGCTTTCATGGTGCGGAATCATCGCATTGATGAAGCGCAAGTCAAACTGATCATCGGCTGCACCCAAATCCATGTTCATCATCATGCCCTTCATTTGATCCTGCGGCATTGGCATCATGCTCTTCGTCCCGCTATCCCATGCCATTGGAGTGCTGGCGGCACTCGCATACCAAGCCTTGCGCCATTGATTCATCTGGGCAATCTCTTTGTCTTGGTCAGCAATAATCGATTGAGCAAGTTTCTTGATTTCAGGTCGCTTTGATTTTTGTAGCGCCTCTTGCGCCATTTTTACGGCTCCTTTGTGATGCGGAATCATGGCATCCATGAAGCGCAGATCAAAGCTTTCATCGGCTGGACCTAAATCCATATTCATCATCATGCCGCCCTTCATATTGCTGTGATCCATTCCTGGCATTGCTGCCATCGGTGAACCTGTGGCGGCGGGGCTTTGAGTAGAGGTTGAAGTTTGAGCAGAGTTTGAGCAAGCGGTGAGTCCACTAACAGCAATAACTGCGCCGATCGAGAGTCCAAGCAAACCTGTTTTGAACATTGAGCGATTCATCCTTAAACCTACAATCTCGTTGACACCTTCTATTCTGAACTATCCAGTAGGCTGGAGAGTCAAACACAGAAAGCCATATTTGGACGGATTCCTTGACTCTGGTGTAGCCTTAACCGTTCATATATTCAAGGCAGCACAAAAAGATGAAATCAGCATGAAATAGGAGTCCTCCATCTGAGGGAAGTTGTCATCCTGCTTGCTACCTAAACTGGTCGTGAGAGTTTTTGGTCAGTATCTGTTTATGGCAAGTTTAGCCGCGAGGAGATGAGATGGCAGAGATTGGATTATTCTACGGAACACAAACGGGAAACACGCAAACCGCCGCAGAAACGATGCAAAAAGAGTTTGGCGGAGAATCGGTGGTTGAATTGATCGAGATTTCTCAAGCAGAATTGAGCGACTTTGAGAAGTATCCATCCATTATCATCGGCTGCCCGACTTGGAATGTGGGTCAACTCCAAGATGATTGGGATAGCTTTTTCGACCAGCTAGACGGGATCAATTTTAGCGGTAAGCGAGTTGCCTACTTTGGGGAAGGGGATCAAGTTGACTATGCTGACTCGTTTCAAGATGCAATGGGAATGTTGGAGGAAAAGATTTCTGAGCAGGGTGGTGAAACGGTTGGGTATTGGTCAACTGAGGGCTATGATTTCACCGAATCGAAAGCAGTACGCAATGGCAAGTTTGTTGGACTTGCGCTTGATGAAGATAATCAATCAGAATTAACAGATGAACGAATTAAAGCTTGGGTCGCTCAACTAAAGCAAGAGTTAGGACTGTAAAATCATAAGCTGAACAGTTTCCATCTAAGCCTAAACGATGATCGTGTAATCAGTGTTACTCACGTTCTTGATCAATTCGCTCTAGCTTGCTTTAACACATTGTGAACAACTTTTCTCCTAGTGAAGGGTGAACGCCGATCGCAGCAACGTCTGAATTGCTGAACTGAAGCAAGAAATGAAAGCGTAATACTGTAAAATTCAGACTAGGGAAGTTATGCCAAATGTTATGGTCAGAATACAGAAATTATGAAAAACTTTCGCTCTTCAATCGTCGGTGCTGTCATCGTCAGTATGTCTGTCGTTGGATGTAGCACAGCGCAGCAATCTTCAGCACCCGCATCTCCAGCGACTCAAACTCCAACTTCTGCAACTAATTCGGGTACAGGCTTTGTGGCTCTCAGTAGTGTGGTTTCAAAAGCAAAAGCAGCGGTAAATGCGGACAATTTTTCTCAAGCCACCCAAGACTTTAATCAATTTGAGGACGCTTGGAAGCCAGTTGAGGATGGTGTGAAGACCAAATCTTCAAGTGGTTATAGCGCGATCGAAGATGCAGCAATCCAAGTTAGGAGTGCCCTTAAATCAAGCGATAAGGTCAAAGCCCTTGCGGGGTTACAAACGCTTGAGACAACGATTGCAACTGTTTCTCGTTGAGTTCGTGCGGCAAAAAAATGCGCGCATTTCGGAAATATCACCGCACGTTAGCGATTATCTTAGCGCTCCCGCTGTTTATAACCTTGCTGACTGGAATGGCAGCCACGATCGTCGCTCAATGGTCGATCGACATTGGGATTCCGCGTAGTCTTTTGCTCAAGATACACAACGGCGATATTTTTAACCTGGCAGGAATTTATCCGCTCCTAAATGGGATCGGACTTCTGGGACTCATTGTGACTGGAGTGAGTATGTCTGGCATGTTCAGGAAGAAAGCGTCCAAATCAGGACAGAGTTAACTTTATTAGCTACATTTTTGAGCAATCAGCCATAGCTTTTTTAACGCATTGTGAAAAACTCTTCCCCTAGTGAAGGATGAGTTCCGATCGCTTGATCAAAATGTTTTTTGGTGACTCCTGCTTTCATCGCTGGCGCAATCATTTGAACAATTTCACTCGCATATTCACCGACCATGTGAGCGCCTAAAATCTGGTCAGACTGCTCTTCCACGACGAGTTTGAGAAATGCTTCCTGCACCGCAAGAGTTGGAGAACATTAATTCTTGCGGTAGTTAGTGATCGTACCTTTGCAACCTTTCCTGTTGACCAAAATAATGAACAAGAGATTTACAACGTATAGTCTGATTGCCCTGATTGCAGGGAGTACGATCGCTGCCTGCACTCCTGCTAGTCGGGCGACTGCTGATCAGAATCAAGCCCAGGCTCCACGGGCACAGACCACAGCACCAACTCAGTCAGGGACGACCCAAACCCGTGAAGTCGATCGGATGTTTATTGAGATGATGGTGCCTCATCATCAAAGCGCTAGTGAAATGGCGAAAATCGAACTACAAAAAGGTAAAAATGCTGAAGTCAAAAAGTTAGCTCAGAAAATCATTACCGGCCAGACCCGCGAAATCCAGCAAATGCGAACCTGGTATCGGCAGTGGTACGGAACTAATATTCCCACGATGAAGGCAAGTGGCAATATGGGCGGCATGAGTATGTCGAACTCCATGAGCGAGGCGATGATGATCTCAATGCGGCAACAAACGCAGATGAATCAGGAAATGATTAGCGCTCCGAGAAACGCGCCAAATACCGATCAAGAATTTTTGCGTCAGATGACGAGTCATCATCGGATGGCAACGATGATGGCGGGGATGGTAGTCGATAGTGCAACCCATCCTGAAATTCGCAACTTGGCTGAAAACATTGTTAAAAGTCAAAACGAGGAAATTGCTCAGATGCAGCAACTTATGCGCCAAGCCAGAGCAAATTAGTTTTCGAGTTCGCTTTTGACTAAAGATTTCTAAAATCCTCTCGATCGTGGAGTCGAGATCGAGATTCAAGTCCAGTGTTTCCGCCGCCAACTGGTAGAAGCGCTGGACTTATTCCTACTTCTAAAGATAGAACCTAAAAGTTTCACTTGACTCTCTAGTGGGCTGGAGAGTTCACAATAAAGATCAAGTTGTTTCTTTCACTCTTAAACATTATGACCCTTCAGTTTACAGTCCCGAATATGGCTTGTTCTGCTTGTAGCAACACGATTACCCAGGCGATCAAAGCCATCGATCCCAATGCCAAGGTGAATGCTGACCCTAAAACAAAGTTGGTCAATGTTGAAACACAAGCCCCAGAAACTCGTGTTAAAGAAGCTGTAACGAATGCAGGCTACACCGTTGCATAAGTTGATTGATTGTTCTTTATTCCTCTCCTCATGGAAACTAACACCCTAAAATTACAGGGCATGAGTTGTGCCTCATGCGCCCGTAGCGTCGAGGATGCGATTCGATCTGTTCCCGGTGTGGCTGAAATCAGCGTCAACTTCGGATCTGAACAAGCGAACATTCAGTATGACCCCAAGCAGACGAATCTAGAGCAGATTCAACAGGCGATCGTCGATGCGGGCTATGGATCTTACTCATTACAAGACCAAGAATTCATCACCGACGAAACCGACGTAGAGAAAACGGCGCGAGTGCGAGAGTTTCGTCAACTCCGAACCAAAGTCATTGTTTCAGGCGTGATCAGTGTCATTATCATCACGGGTTCATTACCGATGATGATCGGATTACCGCTCCCAGCCTTTCTATCATGGCTACACAATCCTTGGCTGCAACTTGTTCTCTCAGTTCCTGTGTTTTGGGCAGGTCGAGAGTTCTTCATCAATGCCTGGAAAGCACTCAAGCGCCATACTGCAACGATGGACACTTTTGTTTCACTAGGCACGGGATCGGCTTACCTTTATTCGATCGTGGCGACGGTGATTCCTGGCTTTTTCATCGCGCAAGGACTTAATGCCGATGTCTACTACGAAGCGGCAAATGTAATTATCACGCTGATTTTGCTCGGTCGGTTGCTGGAAATGCGGGCGCGTGGACAAACGTCAGACGCGATTCGCAAACTGATCGGCTTACAAGCGCGTGATGCGCGCATCGTTCGGGACGGTCAAGAACTCGAAGTGCCGATTCAAGAAGTCCAAATTGGCGATGTGGTAATCGTGCGCCCTGGTGAAAAGATTCCGGTGGATGGGGAAGTGGTGGAGGGAACTTCGACGATCGATGAATCAATGGTGACAGGCGAAAGTATGCCGACCAAAAAGCAACTTGGGGATGAAGTCATTGGCGCAACGATTAACAAGACTGGAAGCTTTCGATTTCGAGCGACTCGCGTGGGCAAAGATACCGTTCTCGCCCAGATTGTTCAACTTGTACAGCAAGCCCAAGGCTCAAAAGCGCCGATTCAGCGACTAGCCGATCAAGTCACCGGATGGTTTGTGCCCGTCGTGATTGCCATTGCGATCGCCACCTTTATCATCTGGTTCAACCTCATGGGCAATGTCACATTAGCGTTAGTGACAACTGTGGGCGTGTTAATCATCGCCTGTCCTTGTGCATTAGGATTAGCAACTCCAACCTCTGTCATGGTCGGGACTGGAAAAGGGGCGGAAAACGGCATTCTGATTAAAGGGGCAGAAAGCTTAGAACTGGCGCATCAGATTGAAACGATCGTCCTCGACAAAACCGGAACCATCACCGAAGGCAAACCAACGGTCACTGACTTTATCAGCAATGTTGGGTCTGCAAATGAACTCAAGCTACTGAGGTTAGCCGCCTCGATCGAGCGAAATTCTGAGCATCCATTAGCCGAAGCTGTCGTGCGATATGCTCAATCTCAGGAAGTCACGTTAGACAATGTACAGAACTTTGAAGCTATTGCCGGGAGCGGCGTTGAGGGAACCGTTTCTAATCAACTCATCCAAATTGGAACGCAGCGATGGTTGAACGAACTGAGCGTTGATACAACCTCAATTCAAGCCGAGAAAAACCGATTAGAGTCGCTTGGCAAAACCGTAGTGCTGATTGCGATCGATCATCAACTTCAAGGGTTAATGGCAATTTCTGATGCACTCAAGCCGTCTTCCATTCAAGCGGTTCGCTCCCT
>JAYVFW010000564.1:0-7532 GCA_043772715.1 Phormidesmis sp.
TACGCATTTTGACCAAAACCTCGGAGGTTTAAGCCACTCTGTCGGTCACGATGCTTGATTCTTGGTTAAAACCTCCGAGGTTTGCGTAAGTCCTATTTAAGTTAGATTGATCTATAACTCTTATTCTCTAGGCATCATGACTTCTTCTTTTTCGGCAATCCCCATTCGAGTTGGGTTAGTAGGCACGGGGTATGCAGCCAAAATGCGAGCTGAAACGGTGAATGCAGATTCTAGAGCCAAGCTAGTTGGTGTGGCAGGGCATACGCCAGAAACCACTCAGGAGTTTGGACACATTCACCAGACGCGATCGTTTAGCGACTGGGCTGACCTGATTAGCAACGAACAAATTGATTTAGTGATTGTGTCGGGCATCAATCGAGATCACGGAACGATTGTGCAGGCTGCCCTCTCAGCCAAAAAGCACGTAGTAGTAGAGTATCCTTTAGCGCTAACAGTGGCGGAAGCAGAAGCCGCGATCGCGCTGGCAAGATCCCACAATTTGTTATTGCACGTCGAGCACATTGAGTTGTTGGGCGGAGTCCATCAAGCGTTAATGCAGGCATTGCCCCAGATTGGAACGCCTTTTTATGCGCGGTATGTCACGATGACTCCTCAAAATCCTGCGCCGCAAAAGTGGACTTATCAGCCAGACTTATTTGGGTTTCCTTTAATCGGGGCGTTATCGCGTCTGCACCGTTTAACTCATGCCTTTGGCGAAGTGGCAACCGTCAGTTGTCAAAATCGCGAATGGCAGACGATTCCTAACTCTAAGCATTATGCCGCCTGTCTCTGTGCCGCCCAGCTTCTATTTAAGAGTGGGCTGATTGCCGAAGTCGTTTATGGCAAGGGTGAAGCGGTTTGGCAACCAGAGCGCAAGTTTGAAGTGCAGGGCAAAAGCGGTGGATTGATCTTTGACGGAGAAGGCGGCGTGTTGATCAACGCTGAAGGCGATCGCCCGATCGAAGTCGCAAGTCGTCGCGGCATTTTTGCCAAAGACACCACTGCGGTGCTGGACTGTTTAATTGACGGAACGCCCCTCTATGTCACGCCAGAAGCCAGTTTGTATACGCTGAAAGTGGCAGATGCAGCGAGGCGATCGGTCGCGATCGGACAGGTTGTGACGGTGTGAAGAAACCTTTTGGCGTTGCAGAATCAATGGTCAAATACGCCCCCTAGTCCCCAATTCTGGGAACTAGATCCGTTACAAAGTCCCCCAGAATTGGGGGATTTAGGGGGCTTCCAGGATTGCAATGACTCAACAATTCATACCTGCATTCAGCAACGTCAGCCGTTTCACCGTCCCAGTTTATTGGGAATGCCGTCACATCCGCCCGGAATCGTGGCTCTCGTTTTAGAGCCGCCCCACGCACAGCAATAGTAACGCTGCTCTGGAGACAGATCTTCAGCATCGGTGAAATCGGCATTTTCGACCACGGCTCCCGTATGGGCACCCGTTTTATAGTTAGGTGGATCAGTGCGGCTGCGGGGTGAGGCGGTTTCTGCACTGCCGTAAAAGAGGCGCACTCCGTTAAAGTCTGCGCTTCTCAGACTGGCACTAAATAAAATTGTTCTGGCGAGATTAGACTTGACCAGATCACAGCGATCAAGGTTGGCCCGAATCAAGTTTGCCTCGCTCAAATCTGTCCAGCGCAGGTCGGTGCCCGACAAGTTAGCCGCCGCTAACATCACCCCGACATCAATGACGCGGGTGCCGTGGCTGCGGTCTTCTGCATAGCCGCCAGAGCCATCGAGAATGGCGCGTCCGAGGTGACGATCGCGCTTCAGAGGTGTGAGCAGTTTGGCACGAGACAGAAACCTTAAGATCTTGGCTTTGCCCGCGCCATCAACGCTGCTGAGAATCGCGGCGGTGCGACCTTCGGCGATCGCGCGTTCTTGAGGCCAATCTTCTAATAAGCCTTGTTCATCTAAAACGAGATCCGAAATGCCTTGAAAGTAGGTGTCGATCGTTTGCTGCTGAGTAATCGTGTTTTGCTGAATCGTCAGATCTTTAGAGATAACATATTGCCGCCATGCAATGTAAACCGCCAAAATCGCGATCAAAATTTGCCCCAACGCGCCAAACACCTCACCGAGTGCCCCGATCGCGTTCCAATCTAATTGCTTATACAAAACAATGAGAATTGTTCCAAATCCGGCAATTTTGAGCAAGCCAATCACCGCCAGCACTAGCCCTGCGGAAGCGATTAAAATGGATTGTTCTTGTCCAGCACCAAGTTCTGCCAAAATCGGTTGCAGAACGGGAAACAGAACGCGAAACGACAAGAGCAACGCCACAATCGAGCCTGCTAACACGAGCCAAAAACTATTGATGAATAGCCCGATGATCACGATGACGATCGCCACTAGCACCATCAGAGAAATCGCAGGACGAATCGCTGCCAATCGAGACGTGTCACTCGGTGGAATGCCCACTCCTGGAAACGCAGAGGCATTTTTTTCTCGCGAAATCTCAGCTTTAGAGGGCGGTTGAGAAATGGGAGAACGATTGGGCGCATTGCTCCCCGTCCCATTATTGACGTGGGGCGAGTCAGGCGCAGAAGGAGGCGAATTGGGATCGAGAGTCATGCCTAATCTAAAAAACCACAGACTTCAGGGAATATATGCCCTATCGTACCTGTTCCTACCGATTTGCAGAGGCTTTTCTGGGAGTCACGATCGGCTCGTGGAGAAATCCCTTCACCGGAGACTTGACGAACCCCGGAGCCGTATAGCGTTTTGATAAGTTGATGCCTACAGCCGTTTTTGCGAGGTAGAGAACATAGAGGCTCAGAAAAATTAGAAGCGATCGCTTGGCAAACTGCATACAGATTCGTCAGCTAACAACGTCTGTGATTCTAAGCCAGCACTTTTACCGATTTGTGAATGGGAAACGTCAAAGCCGTGTCAATTACACCGATTGGAAAACGATCGCCCCCATCAAACGTTCGCGTAGGGACATGGCACGCCGTGTCCGCCACCAATTTGCCCCATCAAAAAAAGAATTTTAGTGCAAACCCGGCAATATAGAGTTTAATGTTCTGTGGTTTGCATCATCAAAATGAGTCAGGTCTAGCAAGCACAGTCATTCAGGGTTATATCCTTAGTTGTTGCGAGTTGTGTGTGGGAGTTTGAGAATATGAGTCACGCGGGCGAGTCGGATCACCCCTCTGTGTTAGAACTGGCACGATCGGGCAATTTTCGAGCCATTGCCTATTGGCTAAATGTGGTTCTTTTGCCTCATCACCTTTATGCAAAAGTCGAGGCAGCCCCGCGGTCTGGCTGTTTGCAGGTGTTCGTCGAGTTTCATCCGTCGCCCGATCGCGATCCAAAATCACCCCAGTTTCGCAGCCGCCTAGTGCGCTTGATTTGTCATCACCTCTGGAAACTCAACTCAGACGTGATTGAAGGCGTGCAGGTGAAAGGGCGATTGATCGGCAAGCCTCAAGTGATTTGGCGACAATCCGTGCGAGTGTTGTCTCCGGCGAGACGCGCCAAACTCGGACTGCCGATTAAACAAGCGTCTGCAATTCGCAAAGCTAGCCAGATCCAGTCACAAGTGCAGGAAGCTGCCCGTCAAAAAGTGCAGTTTCGGGCACTGCGATCGCTCCTGCTCACAGGCACTACTGCCGCCGCATTTATTCTGGGATGCTGGCTGGGCTACAGCGATGCCCCAACTGAGCAAACCACTGCCTCTGCATCTCCAGCGGCAATTTCACAGATTCGCCCCGATACAGTTCTGACAGCTTTGGGCAACGTTTCGGTTGAGAAACCGCCCGTGCGGAATGCCAACGACCCGACCGTAACGCTGATGTTTGGCGGAGATGTCACCCTCACCGATGCCTACACTGATAGAGTGGGCATCGATCGTCAGTGGGCTTTTTCAGCGATGGATGAGGTGCGACAAGTCGATGTAGCAATGGTGAATTTAGAAGCGCCGTTTACCACGTCAACAGTGCCGTTGCCCGACAAGCAGTTTAACTTCAAAGTCGATCCTGAAAATGTGCAGGTGTTGAAAAATGGCGGCATTGACCTCGTAACCCTGGCGAATAATCATGCAATGGATTATCAGACGGCTGGGTTAGAAGACACGATCAAAACATTGGATCAAGCTGGAATTCACCACGTCGGAGCGGGACGAACCATTGAAGACGCTCGCCGCCCAGAAATTCTCGACGTGAAAGGACAACGGATCGCCTATTTTGGCTACTATGACGGAGATTTTCAGGCGGCAGGCGCAGGCATTGCCGGAACGAATTCTCGTCAAAACGATCGGGTTGCCGCCGATATCAAAGCGATTCGCAGTCAGGTCGATTGGGTCGTCGTCAACTATCACTGGGGCACAGAGTTAGCCAAATATCCGAATGATGATCAGATGGATCTGGCGCGATTTACGATCGACCAGGGTGCCGATCTAGTGGTCGGGCATCATCCCCACGTTTTGCAAGGGGCAGAAATTTATAAAGGACGACCGATCGTTTACTCGCTGGGCAATTTCATCTTTGGCGGCAAGTCGGTGAGCGACTACGACACTGCCGTTCTCAAAGTGGCGCTCAAAGACAAACAGATGAAAGTCGAGTTTGTGCCCGTTGAGGTGACAGGATTTCAGCCCAGAGTGGTGAGTGGCGATCGCGGCACCGAGATTCTGCGCCAGATTGAAAACGTCTCAGATATCTTTCAGGAACCTATGAAGTCGTCTGTGGTGTTAGATGCAAAGACAAACACGACGGTGACCGCTCCCAGTGCCCCTGCGATCGCGACTCCAGCCGTGCCGACTTCTACCCCAACCGAGCTTGTTAGCCCCGCTCCTAGTCCTGTTGATTCGCCGAGTCAAGCGCCTGACGCGAGTCCGTCCGATGCTTCTAGTCCGCCATCTACCCCGATGTCGCCTGATGCAGGTACGCCTATTACGCAGCCGAGTCCTGCCGATGACCCACCTGCCTTCGCACCCTGGAAAAACAACGACTCGTTTATCTCGGTTCCTAGCCCTAGCCCAACCAGCGAAGCGTCGCCGATTTCAGCCCCTAGCCCTAGCCCGACCAGCGAAGCGTCGCCCACTCCTACAATGCCCCCTGATCAGCAGGGAGCGGCTTCACCGGAGGTTGAGTCGGCTCCAGCGATCGCGCCTAGCCCTGCCAATAGCTTAGAGCCGTTGAAAAAGCGATATGCCCAAACTCCCACCTCTACCGAGATTGCTGCGGCAGGGCTGACACCCAGAGAGTAGAGCACAATACTCAATTATGCTCTGGTGACCTGTTACTCTATAGCCTATTGATTCATCTGGGATGATGCCTGTGTTTGAGATCGTGTTTCGTCGTCAGCAATATGACACCTATATTCTGACTGACCAGACTGCACAGTCACGGTTAGAAGTGGTGCCCGATCGAGGTGGCATTATCACGAGCTGGCAGGTGCAAGGGCGAGAATTGCTCTATATGGATACGGCACGATTTGCAGATCCGAGCTTGTCGGTGCGCGGGGGCATTCCGATTCTGTTTCCAATCTGCGGCAATCTGCCAGACAACACCTACACGCACAATGGGCAGTCTTACCCGCTCAAACAACACGGATTTGCGCGCGAGATGCCTTGGGAAGTGCTCGATCGGGTGACGCAAGATCAAGCCAGCCTAAAATTGGGACTGTCGAGCAATGAACAGACTCGTGCTGTTTATCCGTTTGATTTTCAGCTTGAGTTTACCTACAGGCTGCAAGGGCAAACGCTGTCGCTTCAGCAGCGTTATACCAATTGTTCTGGCGAGGTGATGCCGTTCTCGATCGGGTTTCATCCCTACTTTTTGGTGTTAGACAAAAATCAATTACGGTTTGAGATTCCAGCGACCGAAGCGTTAGATCAACCGTCTCAGATCGCGCAACCATTTTTTAACACGTTTGACTTCGATCGACCTGAAATCGATTGGGCATTTCCGCAATTAAGTCGTCAGGTTGCGATCGGCTCTGATCTCAGTCGTCACACCCGCCTCACTCTCAGCTACAGCCCTGAATTTTCAGCCCTGGTTTTTTGGACGCTCAAGGGCAAAGATTTTTATTGTTTAGAACCGTGGAGCGCTTTGCGGAATGCGTTGAATACGGGCGATCGGCTGTTTCATCTTGACCCCGGAGCCACGCTAGAAACCGAAGTGAGCTTAACGGTAGATTTCAACTGATTAAGAATCATAAGAGGGCAATTAGCTAATTTAGCAAGTCGATCACGCTTGTCATTGAGATCAAGCTGGGTCAGATTAATGATTCTAAAGTGACGTTTATCCTGAATTGCGCCTAAAGTAGAACGTTGCTTTAATAAAACTCAATACAATAAAATTTGATGCGAAAGACAATTTCACTCCCATCAACTCTAATCATTACGGGTTTCCATGCGCTCTCGGAGCCTCTGCGGGTTCAAGTCCTCGATTTACTTCGAGAGCAGGAGCTTTGTGTATGTGACCTCTGTGGAGCCATGGAAGTCACACAATCTAAACTATCTTTTCATCTCAAGGTTTTGAAGGAAGCGCAACTAGTAAAAGCTCGCCAAGAAGGACGCTGGATCTACTACAGCCTAAATTTGGCTCAGTTTGTCGTATTGGAGCAGTATCTAGCAGAATTTCGCCGCTTCAGCCCGATTCTCCCGGCTCGTGCTTGTCGCGATGACGATTGATCCATCAAGTTTTTTACAATTCGTCACTGAATATGTGTTGCAGCACACTTGAAGTAATCAACTTTATTTGAAATGATTAAGGTGTTCCTCACGAGGGCACTTGAAAGTGAAATTCAGATGATTACCAATCTATCAATTTCGGGCAGAACGCTTTTTAGTTTATGTGTTGTCGCGGTCTTGGGATTAATTGGCTGTAGCCCTTCTAACCCAGCAGCAGACTCCAATCAGACGCAAGCGGCAACGACTCCGCCAGAAGTTTCTATTCAACTCGACGGATCGAGTACAGTCTTTCCTCTATCGGGGCAAAGTTGGAACAGTGTTTGAAGGCGTTCCGCAACCAGATTTGACGATCGGTGAGTTGCTTCGCAAACAAGCCGTTTTTTAATCGATAGACTGAATGGCGTTCACGATCGCGGTTTGAGAATAGAGCGATCGTGAACGGTCAATCAAAGCTCACTCAGTTCAAATTCAATCAATTTTTTTAATTTTAATTTTTCTCAAAAACATTGAGACTAAAACTTGAAAAAAGTAATTTAAAGAAATAAACTAAATTAAATTGAAATGTACAAACGGTTTACCAGGTGAAATCTATGACCGTGCGAGTTGGAATTAATGGATTTGGCAGGATCGGACGCTTGGATTTACGGGCAGCCTGGGGCTGGTCAGAAACTGAGTTTGTGCATATCAACGAAGTCAAAGGCGGGGCAGCAACGGCGGCACACTTGCTCAAATTTGACTCGGTGCATGGGCGCTGGGCACCGGAAGTCGAAGCTGGCGAAAACCGCATTCTGATTGATGGCAAACCGATTAGCTTTAGTGAAGCAGCGAAACCGGGGGATATCCCTTGGGAAGATTACGGCGTAGATATCGTGTTGGAATGTTC
>JAYVFW010000565.1:0-7527 GCA_043772715.1 Phormidesmis sp.
CCTATCTCGACGAAAAGGCACGATCGCATTTCTACAGCTAAAGGCAGATCAGCGAGTCATATTCGCGGTATGCACTTCTGGCTATAGATTGATCAATATGACTCAAATCGCAGGGTTGCGATCGACTCATTGCCAGGAATTCATCAAACTTGAATCACTATGAGGCGTTTGCTCACAAAACCTTTGCTCTCAGCCAAGCGATCGGCAACGCCACCATCTTTTTCGGCTTTGACACATAAGCCCGTTGACGAAAATTATCGTAATCGTTGCGCTCAATCACATCCAAAATCTGGCTATAGAGCATCAGCGCAGACCAGACAGGCCATCGAGCATCTTCGCTGAGGGCACCGATTCCACTTTCTGCTAAGGCGTAGAATTTGCGCGCTCGTTGAATTTGAAATGCCATCAACGCCCGCCAACGATCGTCAACAATCCCCTTCAGCAGATCGTCTTCGGCGTAGTTAAAAAGTGCCAAATCTTCGAGAGGCAGGTAGATGCGACCGCGACTAGCATCTTCGCCGACATCGCGAAGAATGTTGGTGAGTTGATTGGCGATGCCGAGGGCGATCGCTTCGTCGATCGGACTATTGGTTTTGGGCTGATCCCACGGGGTAGTAGGCAAAGTCTCATCTCGACCCATCACGGTTGTAGACATTAACCCCACCGTTCCGGCGACGCGATAGCAATAAAGCTCTAGGTCGTCAAAAGTCTGATAACGACTGCGGTAAAGATCCATCCGCTGCCCAGCAATCATGTCTCGAAATGGCTCGATATCGAGGGGAAAATGCTCTAGCGTGTCTACGAGGGCAACATCATAGTGATCATGAGGGTAACCGACAAAAATCGCTTCGAGTCGTCGTTCCCACTGATCTAACGTTTCGTTGGTCGTTAAGCTGGCGTTGGGACCATCAACGAGTTCATCGGTGCGACGGCACCAGACATAAATTGCCCAGATTGCTCGACGTTTCTCCGCTGACATCAGGAGCGTTCCTAGATAGAACGTTTTAGAATACTTTGCCGTAATTTTGCGGCAAAGCTCGTAGGCTTCTTCTACAGAAGCCAGGGTTCTTATGCAGGAGGTAGTTGGTTCGGGCAATTGCAGCATTCTGTTGCAGTCTGGAGGGTTGACAAAGCGCTACTTGCTATGGGGTCGAGACTAAACTGCGCTGCTCTCCGGGAGAGACAGCAAGAGATGGATAGTTTTCGATCGCTTGCGCTGTCAGCTTACCAGAAAGTACGGCACCTTCCATACTGCCAAGATATCGCTGCATTGTATAGCTACCCGAAAGGAAGAAGTTTTTCACGGGCGTAGTCTGATCAGGACGAAATGCCTGCCGCCCTGGAGACGCGGTGTAAACCGATCGCGGGGTCTTCACCACCTTATATTTCCGCAGGGTGACTGGGTTGTCGGTTTTGAAGTGCTGAGGGAAAAGTTTTTCGATCTCGATCAAGGTCGCTGCAATAATTTCTTCGTCGGATTTATCAATCCAATCTTTGGCAGGGGCGAGCACGAGTTCTAGCATGGAGCGATCGGGGTCTTCATAGCCTTTGCAGGTGACGCTCATGTCGGCGTAGACGCTTAGGAGATCCGAGCGTGAGAATAATAATTGGTCGATGTCGGTGAGCTTGCGATCGAACCACAAATGTAGATTGATCACAGGCACTCCTTCTAAGCCATCCAGCTTTTTAAAGAAATCCATTGATTTCCAGGCATCGGGTCTAAGGACTTTCATCACATCGACCGACATGGCTGAAACGTAGGCATCGGCGGTGATCACTTCATCAGGTGCACCATCAATGCCCCGAATTGCAAATCCGCGAACCGTATGATCGGCGTTGAGCAGGATTTCTTTGAGCGGTTTTTTAAGGTGAACTTCTCCGCCCCGCTCTGTGATGTAGTCCACGATCGGTTGACACAAACGCTCATTGGGTGCGCCATCTAGAAAGGCGATTTTAGAGCCATACCGCTCTTGCAAAAAACGATTGAGCGCCGTTAGGAGAATGGTAGAAGACACCTGATCGGGGTTGATGAACGTCAACGCTTTCGTCGCCGCAATAAAAATATCGCTGTTGACCTTTTCATCAATGCCCTGCCGCTCTAGCCATTCTAAAAAGCTGTATTTATCCATCTCTTCAACATATTTTTGACCGCGAATGATGGCGGGAAGCAGCCCCCACGCAAACCGAATCTTCTGCTCCCAGGTCAGCATATCGTTGTTGCGGAGAATCGATGCAATCACGTTGAAGGGCGCAGGGATGTCAGGCACATCGAAGCGAGACAAGACTCCCGGCTTTTCGGGTTGGTTGAAGATCAGCGTGTGCTGTTTCCACTGAAGCCGATCGGAGATGCCCAACTCTGCCATCAGTTGCAGCATATTGGGATAAGCCCCAAAAAAGGCGTGTAGCCCCGTCTCATACCAGTCTCCGTCTTCGTCCTTCCAGGCAGCCACTAAGCCACCCAAAACGTCCCGACTTTCTAGCACGATCGGGGTATGCCCTGCATCGACTAAATATTTGGCGCAGGATAGCCCTGCTAGTCCGCCTCCGGCGATCGCAACTCGCATATCGTCTCTTAAAGAATTATTGAACGTTAATTCTTTCTGATTATACGTTGCAAACCGTTACATTTTCAGCCTGCTGAAGAGGATTGTTGTTTCAGACAAAAACTAGGCAGGAAGTAATGAGGATATATCCAGAACTTTACAATTCTTTATATCGTTTGAAATAGGCGAGGTCGTCGTGAATCATCTCGATTGATCAAAATGAAAAATCTTCGCGAATCTATCTGTATGTATAGAGGTCTAAGTTTCAATCACCAAATATTCTTGAATAACTTCTGCGGAGAGCATTTTAACTTGTGTCTAAGTAGAGGAGATCGTGACTCAGTAATTTAGATTCAGTGTTGTCAATAGTGCTACAACCGGATAATATTTATCCCAAATCTCAATGTTCTAGTCTCATTTGGGTTTTGTGTTCCTGCCTTCATCCTTTGCAAAAGCGCTACTCTTTCCCAGATCTCGACTGTCCAGATAGCAGAATTTCATCTGTCAGCCAAACTTTAGTAGCTTTTTGCAAAACCCCTATGGTCATCAATTCTGAGAGCTTGCTTACCCAAAGGCTCGGCTAAGGGCAGTTTTCACTTCTCAGAGGAAAAATCATCGTGCTAGACTCCAATCTCGCCACCCAATCTTCTACTGTGGGTGTAGGTTCTGATGCGCTTGCTCCGCAGACTTCTTCCGGGATCACTAGTTCTAGCAATACCAGTTCAACTTTTCCAGAACTCACTTCAACATCGGCAGCGACTTTGATCCCCGTGGGGACGACAGGATTATCTGCTCAATATTTCAACAATCAAGACTTTACAACCCCCATTTTGACTCGCACAGATGCCACAGTAGATTTTGACTGGGGGCAGGCTTCACCCGATGAGGCAATTGCGTCTGACCATTTCTCAGTACGCTGGACTGGGCAGATCTTGCCCACGCAATCAGAGGCATACACCTTCTATACTCACTCAGATGATGGGGTTAAACTGTGGGTAAATGGGCAACTTCTGATTGATCACTGGACTCCTCACTCGCAGGTTGAAGACAGCGGTGTGATTGATCTGATCGCCGGGCAGAAGGTTGATGTTCAGCTTGATTACTATGAGCAAGGCGGCGATGCTGCTTCTAAGCTGCTGTGGTCTAGCCTCAGTCAAGTCAAAGAAGTGGTGCCTCAAAGTCAGCTTTCTGGGAGCGATCGCGTTGCCCGCAGTCAATCGGCTGATTTCACGAGTGCTTTAGACTGGGGCCCACTGGCAACCAACGAAGTCAGAGATAGCGTCAGTTCAACTAATCTCAGCGATTATTATCGCTTTAGTGTAGACACGCCCAATCACTTAAACTTGAATTTGAGCGAGCTAACCGCCAACGCTAATCTAAATGTGCTAGATAGCCAGGGCAACGTACTCAACACTTCGGCAAATGATGGAACAATGTTAGAGACGATCAACGCACTGCTCAATGCTGGCACCTACTATATTCAGGTATATACAAGCGGAGATGTTCAGACTAACTATCTGCTATCGGCGATCGGGCGATCGTTAACTGAGCAAGCACAGAGCGCTGACTCGTTTGTAGACTCGATGGGAGTCGCGACTCACTTACGCTATACCGATACAAGCTATGGGAGCTATAGCGATGTCGTAGAACCCAGACTGCGAGAGTTGGGCATTCGCCATGTTCGAGATGGAGGCAATGACGCTGGTATGTTTGAGAAGCTCAATCGACTCGCAACTTTTGGGATTCGATCAACCCTCGTAATGGACCCCCGCGATGGCATTATGCCCGACAATGCAGTTGACTTACTCAAAAAAGTGTTGCCATCGGTGACGGCGATCGAAGGCCCCAATGAGTGGGATGTCAATTCGACGCTGACTTATAAAGGCAGGTCTTTTCCAGAAGGGGTGGCTGACTATCAAACAGACTTATACAATGCGGTGAAGGGCGATCCGTCTACGTCATTTGTGTCGGTCTTAGCTCCTTCGCTGGCGTTTTCTGAAAACGGCTCTCGCATGGCTTCTCTACAGTCGGTGGTCGATAATGGCAATATGCACAGCTATGCCGGGGGCAACCAACCCGATCAGGATTTAGATACTAAGTGGATTCCTAACACGAAGAAAGTTTCGGGAACTCGTGCGATCGTGGCTACCGAAACAGGTTGGCACAATGCCGTCAATGACCCAAATGCTAGTCAAAAAGCAGTCTCAGAGAGCGTTTCTGCGAAGTATCTTCCTCGAATGTTTTTAGAATATTTCAACCGAGGAGTGAAGCGCACCTTCTCGTATGAATTTATGGATGAGCGAGCAAAGTCCGACATGGAGAACAACTTTGGGCTAATTAGAGCCGATGGCACTCCTAAGCCTGCATTTTACTCAATCAAGAACTTAATTAGTTTGCTGCAAGATTCTCAAAGCGCAGTGGTTTCTGGTTCTCTAAGTTATTACCTGACTGGCAACACCAAAGACCTGCGGCATACGCTGCTGCAAAAAAGCAATGGCGATCGCTATCTAGTGATGTGGTTGGATGTAACTAGTACAGATGCGCCTGTCAGCCAGAAAGTTACTTTGAATCTAATCACTCCAACTCAGCAAGCGACGACTTATTTAACGAACAGCTCGATCGAGCCAGTGAGTCAATATACATCTCCAACCCAAATCGCGTTAGATGTTCCCGATTCACCATTAGTGGTGAAGTTGACCCCAACAGCGACGAGTTAAGAAGAAACGCTAAAGTTTTTGTGTTGAATCGGAGTCATAGTCGGTGATTCTAGAAGTTGCAGTCTTAGAGGTCAAACCCGGTCTAGCTTTTGAGTTTGAAACTGCCTTCAAAGCAGCTTCAGCGATCATTGCTGGTATGCCGGGGTACATTTCTCATCAACTCCAGCGTTGTATAGAAACTGCAAACCGCTACCTTCTGCTGGTGTATTGGAACACCTTGGATGACCACACTGTTGGATTTCGGTCGTCAGCTCAGTATGAACAGTGGCGTTCTCTGCTGCATCACTTCTATGAACCATTTCCAGTCGTAGAACATTACGAAGTTGTTCTGCTTGAAAATTGTGACTCCATTTAATTCATTCTGTAGGCTGTGTGTGTCATACCCGTAAGCTGCTAGAACTGTTTGCTCAAATGACTATGTATGAATCTGTCTATCGAGGCTGAATCCTTTCGCCCCCTAAATCCCCCAATTTTGGGGGACTTTAAGATTCTGGTTCCCCTCAAATTTGGGGGGCTAGGGGGGCAACTCATATTTGCATTCAGCAACGCCTTCCAGCACTCTCATCCTGAATTCGATAGAATCTGATGGACAAGTTTTATCGTCAGAAACAGGCGCTCCGATGCTGAGTCATGCGCCACGACTAACAGACAAACCTTGATCTCCTCGTTGACCCCGACATCACCGCAATGATTAACGAAATTTTCATGCCTGCTCTCAGTTCCACCATGACCGAAGGAAAGATTGTTTCCTGGGTCAAATCTCCGGGTGACAAGGTTGAAAAAGGCGAAACTGTGGTTGTGGTTGAGTCTGACAAAGCCGATATGGATGTGGAGTCTTTTTACGAGGGCTATCTAGCGGTGATTGTCACCCCAGCCGGAGAGTCTGCCCCAGTCGGTGCCGCGATCGCCCTCGTCGTCGAAACTGAAGCAGAAATTGCAGCCGCTAAACAAGGAGTCGAAACGGCTCAACCTGCTGCGGTTTCCGCTCCTGCCGCCGCAACCACTGCCGCTCGACAAGAAGCCGTTGCGGTTCAAGCTAGCTCATCACCCAATGGCGGTGCTGTCCCTCAGCAAAACGGACGGGTTGTGGTGTCGCCTCGCGCCCGCAAGCTAGCAAAAGATTTGAAAATTGACCTCGCAACCCTGCAAGGCAGTGGTCCTCATGGGCGAATTGTGGCAGAAGATGTTGAAGCCGCTGCCGGAAAATCTGCTGCAACTGCTTCTACCGCGACGATCGCGCCTCCTATCACTCCGCCAGCAGTTGCCCCCAAAGCTTCGGCGACTCCCGCACCAGTTCCGTCGCTGCCGGGACAGATTACGCCGATGACCACGCTGCAAAACGCGGTCGTGCGAAATATGCTGACCAGTTTAGAGGTGCCGACCTATCACGTTGCTTACACGATTACGACTGATAGTTTAGATGCTCTCTATAAACAGCTTAAGTCTAAAGGTGTGACCATGACAGCACTGTTGGCGAAAGCAGTTGCAGTCACGTTGCAGAAGCATCCGCTACTTTACGCTAGCTATGTTGATCAGGGCACTCGCTATAATGCTGCAATCAACATTGCAGTTGCGGTTGCAATGCCTGATGGTGGGTTGATTACACCCGTGTTGCAAAAAGCCGATCAAGTCGATCTATATTCGCTGTCGCGCAGTTGGAAAGATTTGGTCGATCGGGCCCGTTCTAAACAGCTACAGCCTGACGAATATAGCTCTGGAACCTTTACCATTTCTAACTTAGGTATGTTTGGCGTTGAGATGTTTGACGCAATTCTACCGCCTGGTCAAGGGTCAATTTTGGCGGTGGGGGCATCCCGTCCGCAAGTAGTCGCCACCGATGAGGGAATGTTAGGGGTGCGTCGGCAGATGAAAGTCAACATCACCTGCGATCACCGAATCATCTACGGTGCCCACGCCGCCGCATTCCTGAAAGACTTAGCGAAGCTGATTGAAACCAATCCGCAGTCTTTGACCCTGTAGAGACGCAAAATTTCGCAAAACCTCGGAGGTTCGCGTAAGTCCTATTAATTTTATTTTTTACCTTTCAACAACGGGAACCCAAGCTCCTCACGCTGCTTTAAATAAAGCTGTGCGACCTGTCGCGCCATCGTCCGAATTCTGCCGATATAGCGCGTTCGCTCTGTCACAGAGATCACCCCTCTGGCATCGAGTAGATTAAAGGTGTGCGAACACTTCAACACATAATCCAGCGCAGGCAGAACCAGCGATCGCTCAATCAACTGTGCCGCCTCTTGCTCATACAGCCC
>JAYVFW010000566.1:0-7512 GCA_043772715.1 Phormidesmis sp.
ATATAAACAGAGGAAGAAGTAATCGATTTCCCCAAGGTTGCCACTTTAACAAATAGCAATACAGCAAATAACCCATTGCGATCGCTCCTGACAAGAGGAGTAAATTTTTCAGCTTCTGATCAGCTCGGCGAAAGTACGAACTCCATAGATAAGAGACTGCTACCACTCCCAAAATCAGATGGATTGGATTCGCAACTGAATCTTCCACCGGAAATAGTAAATTCAGAGGCGAAGTTCTTATAGTGCTAAAAGCGATAACGGGATTGCCAAGTGTTAAAGCAGGCTTGTTAATATCAACCTTCAGAAAATACTCATGAATAAGTGTAATGAATTGTCTGAGTCCAGGCAGCGTTAAGTTAAGCGATAGATTTTTCAGAAAGATTGAGATTAGCTCAGGCAGACTATTGACTTCACTTCTAGTTCCAGTGTCGGTGCCAAGAAATTGATTTAGAGTTTGAGCATTTCTTAACCAGCTCCAAATTGGAAAAGTTAAGCTGCCAAGTCCCACGATCGAGCAAATCTTAATCGTGTTAAAAAAAGATTTAATTACGCTAAAGTTTTGTAGAAAACTCCTTTTAAAAACAAGAAGCCCAAACACTACAAATAGAGGAACTCCAAAAATGATCGCGGTTGGTTTTGCCACTAAAGCCAAGCCAAGCGAACCGATCAGCCAAAAAAGATTAGATCTAAAATCTGGTGATGCAAACAAAAAGTAGGTAAAGCAAACCAGCCAAAAACTCGTCACCAAATCTGTTTGAGTCGTCGTCGATTGAGCGATCGCCATTGGAATGCTGGCACAAAGCAATAAACTAATCCACTGTGCGTTCTCTCCAACTAGCCTTTTGGTGATTAGCGAAACCCCAAAAACACTTCCAACAAACGACAACCACTGAACACAATTTGCGAAGCGATCGCCACCCGCAAGAATTTGTAGATGAGTGACAATATAGGCTGCACCTGGAAGAAAAGAAATTTGACGTAAATTATGAGTTGGATAATGGGCAACTGTTCGATTTTGAATCCAATGCATCACGCGCGGCATGTGATAAGTCATCGAGTCCCAATTATTTGGAGGCGCGATTAAAGCCGTTATCAAACTAATTAACAGCACTACGATCGTTGCAGCGATCGAGATTTGACTCGAACGATCGAGGGTTTCAAAATTGAACTTAAACTTGAAAGTTTCTTTGGTTGATAATCTGCGATAACAGTTCCACAGAACTGAAAAATTCACTAGAGAAGTGATTAGCCAGAACGAAGCAACATGAGTAAAATCAAGCGATCGAGTCAGGCTCAAAAGCTCTGTCGAAAAAACAATCAAACAGCCGTGAACAATACACGCCTTGATAAAAGCCAGCCTAAACTGATTCTCTTTGAGATAGAAAACTGCGATCGCTGATAAAAATGAGGCAAAAATTAGAACGATCGCCATAGGTCAGTATGCTAACTTTGATTCACCGTCAAGTATCAGTTTCAATCAGATCAACGTCAGTTCGATGAGTTCTTTCGCTTCGTTCTTCAGCGCTTCAGCCCCCTAAATCCCCCAATTCTGGGGGACTTCAAGCCCAGAATTTAAGTTCAAAGTCCCCCAATTTTGGGAGATTGTAGGGGCAGCCCGGATTGGCAACCGTAGCGAAAAGCTTCATCGAATTCACGTCAGAATAACCATTTAAAAAGGCTCCTTTTAGGGAGCCATTTCAGATCACTCAAAGATCACAGTCATTGATTAGCCAAGCACTTTCTTTGCTTCAGCGACGACGTTATCAACCGTGAAGCCAAACTTCTCCATGGCAATGTTGCCAGGTGCCGAGACCCCAAAACGATCGATGCTAACGATCGCGCCTTCACTACCTGAATATTTGTGCCAGCCAAAGCTAGAAGCCGCTTCGACCACCAAACGCTTTTGATCGGCTTTGGGCAATACGGCATTTTTGTAATGCTCGTCTTGCTCTTCAAACAGTTCCCAACACGGCATTGAGACGACGCGAACTTTACGACCTTCTGCCCCCAGCTTCTCAGCAGCTTGGACGCAAAGGCTGACTTCGCTGCCAGTGCCGATCAAAATGATTTCGGGCAAGTCATCGCTACCAGACAGAATGTAAGCCCCACGAGCCACGCCTTCAAACGAGCTTCCTTCGAGGTTAGGCAGCGCTTGACGAGTCATTGCCAGCAGCGAAGGCTGATTGCGACGCTCGATCGCAATTTTATAAGCGCCAGAAGTCTCGTTTCCGTCCGCTGGACGGAAGACCAGCAGGTTAGGAATGGCGCGGAGAGAGGCGATCGTTTCGACGGGTTGGTGAGTCGGACCGTCTTCGCCAAGCGCGATCGAGTCGTGGGTCATGACGTAAATTACGCCTGCTTGCGACAACGCCGAGAGACGAATCGCCGCTCGCATATAGTCTGCAAACACTAAGAACGTCGCGCAGTAGGGAATCAAACCCGAACCCGACAGCGCAATGCCATTACAGATTGCGCCCATGCCGTGTTCACGGACTCCAAAACGCAGGTTGCGCCCTGCATAGCTGCCCTTCTGGAAGTCGGGGAAGCCTTTTAGCAAGGTCAAGTTAGAGTGGGTCAAGTCAGCCGAACCGCCAATCAGTTCAGGAATCACTTGAGCTAGAGCGTTTAAAGTCTTCTCAGAGGTTTGACGAGTCGCCAGCGCTTTGTCTGCGGGGGTATAAGTCGGTAGCGCACTCACCCAACCTTCGGGGAGTTTGCCACTCAAACGACGCTCAAACTCAGCCGCTTCTGCGGGATATTTTGACTTGTAGGTGTCTAGCGCTCCGTTCCAATCAGATTCGAGTTTTGCACCACGCTCAATCGCTTTACGCCAGTGATTGAGCGCATCTTGAGGCACTTCAAACGGAGGATAATCCCAACCCAGGTTTTGCCGGGTTGCGGCGACTTCATCGGTACCCAATGCAGCCCCGTGAACGCCTCCCGTGTTTTGCTTGTTGGGAGAACCGTAGCCGATTGTGGTTCTGACTTTAATCAGAGAAGGCTTGTCGGTGACGGCTTTTGCTGCCTCGATCGCCGCTTGAATCGCATCTAAATTCGTGTCGCCATCGGGAACCGCCTGAACGTGCCAGCCATAAGCTTCAAAGCGCATTCCAACATCTTCGGTGAATGAGACGGCGGTGTCACCATCAATTGAAATGTGGTTGTCGTCATAAAGGGCGATTAGTTTGCCCAACCCCAAGTGACCTGCGAGAGAACACGCTTCGCCCGAAACGCCTTCCATGTTGCAGCCATCGCCCAAAATCACATAGGTGTAGTGATCAACGATCGTGGCATCAGGTTTGTTAAAAGTCGCTGCCATGTGCGCTTCTGCCATCGCCAAGCCAACCCCGTTACAGATCCCCTGACCGAGAGGCCCTGTCGTCACTTCAACCCCGGCTGTTTCAAAGTTTTCGGGGTGCCCAGGAGTCTTTGATCCCCACTGCCGAAACTGTTTAATGTCGTCTAAACTGACGCTATCGTAGCCTGCCAGATAGAGCAGGGCATATTGAAGCATTGAGCCGTGACCCGCCGATAAAACGAAGCGATCGCGGTTATACCAAAAAGGGTTTTTAGGATTGAACCGCATGAATTTGTCCCACAGGACAAAAGACATCGGAGCCGCACCCATTGGCAAGCCAGGGTGTCCTGATTTTGCTTTTTCAACCCCATCGACCGCTAAAAAGCGAATCGCATTAATACAAAGTTCTTCGAGTGATTGGGCTGCAACGACCATGATCTTGTGTGTGTAATGAAGGACGGTTTATGGCTGGGCAGGAACGACAGGCAGAAAAAGTTCAGGTGGCACCGTTTCCTGGCAGGGGATCACCTACTCTCTATTATGAAATAGAATAAGCAATTGTACTTATCAGTAAAAGTTATTAAAAGCTGCCAACTTCTCACAACTTCTTAATAATTTCAGACAAGTGGGCATAACACAAGCATTACTTAACGTATTTTCTAAACGCTAATGTCACATTGTGTCCACCAAACCCAAAGGAGTTAGATAGCGCCACCTCTACCGACATTTCGCGGCTGTGGTGGGCGACATAATCTAAGTCGCAGTCGGGGTCGGGGTTTTCTAAGTTAATCGTGGGCGGAACTTTGTCGTAAGCGATCGACATCACCGCTGCAACGCCCTCAATGCCACCCGACCCGCCCAAAAGATGCCCCGTCATTGATTTGGTCGAACTCACCGCAATCTTATAAGCGTGTTCACCCAGCGCCTTTTTCATGGCGGCGGTTTCGGTCGAGTCATTCATCGGCGTGCTGGTGCCGTGAGCGTTGATATAGCTGACCTGTTCAGGAGCCAAGCCGCCATCTTTGAGCGCAAGCTGAATTGCCCGCGCTGCGCCTTCTCCACCGGGAACTGGAGACGTGATGTGATAGGCATCGCAGGTCATGCCATAGCCGACTATTTCCGCGTAGATTTTGGCTCCTCGACTCAGCGCGTGCTCCAACTCTTCGAGAATCAAGATTCCAGCCCCTTCACCTAAGACGAAACCATCGCGGTTTTTATCAAAGGGTCGGCTGGCGTGAGCCGGGTCGTCATTGCGGCTAGACATTGCTTTACAGGCGACGAACCCTGCCACTGATAGGGGCGTAACGGCTGCCTCAGTGCCGCCGCAGATCATCGCTTGGGCATAGCCGCGCTGCACCAGACGAAAGGCATCTCCGATCGCATTTGACCCGGCTGCACAAGCCGTCACCGCGCACGAGTTGGGCCCTTTTGCCCCGGTGTGAATTGCGGTCAACCCTGCCGCCATATTGGCGATCATCATCGGAATCATGAAGGGGCTACAGCGATCGGGCCCCTTAGTGAGGTTAATTTCCTGCTGATCTTCCAGCACTTTCAGCCCCCCGATGCCCGTGCCAATCATCACGCCAACCTGTTCTGCATTCAGGTCATTGATGGTGAACTGAGCATCTGCAAGCGCCTGTTTACTCGCAGCCACGGCGAGTTGAGCAAACCGATCCATACGTTTGGCTTCTTTGCGCTCCATATACTCATGAGGGTCAAAGCCTTTTACCTCGCCTGCAATTCGGCAACCGTGGCGAGAAGCGTCAAACAGCGTAATCGGGGCGATGCCATTTTGTCCCCTCATTAGCCCATGCCAATAATCAGTTGGGGTATTGCCAATAGGAGTGATCGCGCCTAAACCCGTGATAACAACGCGCTTAATTATAAGATTTGTCATGATATCGATTTAGAAAGGGTTCAGCACCCAAAAAATAAAGATGAGGGGTCAGTCGGGTGACGGATGCCAGATTTCAGAGTGCAAATCTACTGCGTTCCTGACCCCTAAAACCTGCCTAAGCGGAAGCTGTAACTTTACTGTTGATGTAGTCTACAGCCGACTGCACCGTCAAAATTTCTTCTGCGGCTTCGTCAGGAATTTCGATCTCAAACTCCTCTTCTAGCGCCATCACCAACTCGACCGTATCCAACGAGTCTGCACCCAAGTCATTTTGAAAACTGGCTTGAGAAACCACAGCACTGGTTTCTACACCCAATTGATCGGCAACAATTTTTTGAACTTTCTCGAAAATCTCATTTGCGCTCATAGTCTTCCTCACTCGTTGCGGCAGCAACCGTTCTCACTAAGGTCTAATGTGGTTCTCCCTCTGTCATGTCAGCCATTTAGACGTGTCACACGTTTTCTAGGGACAACATGATTTTGAGCATTTTTTCATCTTACCCCGTAAGAAGTTTGCAAAGCGAATCGTCAATCAGTTTCTTAGCCAGTTTTCTAATCGGTAGAAAATCTGAAGTTGAGATCAGCCTAGCTCCATCCTACTGACCCTGACGGGTGGAGAATTTTTCCCAAACCTGAAGATTCAGCGATGATACATTTAGATGGCAAGTTTTGAACGATTTAGTTTTCGCTCTAGGACTTGTAGTTTTTTTATCTTGAACCATGCGATCGTCTACGCTCAAATACGCCTACTTTCCCGGTTGTGTTGCTCAAGGTGCGTGCCGAGAGCTTGACCAATCGACCAAAGCCTTGACTCGAAAGCTGGGAATCGAGCTAGTTGAGCTTAAAAAAGCGTCCTGCTGCGGGTCTGGCACCTTTAAAGAAGATTCTCAACTGCTCGAAGACACCGTAAACGCCCGAAATATTGCCTTAGCCGAGCAATTAAATCTGCCTTTGCTGACCCATTGCAGCACTTGTCAGGGAGTCATCGGTCACGTTGATGAGCGCTTAAAAGAGGCTCAAACCAACGATCCTGCTTATTTAGAACAGGTAAATGGATTTCTCACCAAAGAGGGCTGTTCACCCTACAAAGGTTCGACAGACGTTAAACATTTGCTGTGGGCACTGGTGGCAGATTATGGGCTGGAAGCGATCGCCGATCGAGTCACTCGCAAACTTTCTAATTTGAATTGCGCTGCGTTCTACGGTTGCTATTTATTGCGCGGACAAGACCACATCCGCTACGACGATCCGTTTAAGCCAGAGTCGATGGAGAACGTCTTCCGAACCGTGGGCGCAACTCCCATCTATTATCGCGGTCGAACTCAGTGCTGTGGGTGGCCGCTTTCAAGCTATGCCCCTGAGCAGTCTTTTAAAATGGCGGGAATGCATATTCAGGAAGCGATCGCCGCTGGAGCCGACTGCATTGTGACACCCTGCCCTCTCTGTCGTTTGAATCTAGACTCTCGCCAGCCCGAAGTCGAAAAGGTGATCGGGCAAAAACTGGGTTTGCCTGTGCTGCATTTGCCTCAGCTCGTGGCATTAGCGCTGGGCGTTAGTCCGCGTGAGTTGGGACTCGATCGCCATATCGTTTCAACCCGCCCTGTCTTAGAAAAGCTAGGACTTTGAATCCTTCAATACGATAGACGCATCCTCTGACTTCTGCGATCGCCATGCCAAAAGCTTACGAAGAAATCATCGATTTCATTGCTGCGGGAACAACACCTCAAAGCCTGATTGAGTTTCAGCCATCTGCAACTGTCAAAGAGCGAGTTGCTGAGTTGATTTTTCAAGAGAAGAATGGATTACTCTCAGCCGACGAAAAAGCAGAATTGGATCACTTTATGCTGCTTGAACACTTGCTGAGACTGGCAAAGGCACGCGCCCATCAATACGTGCCCTCTTGAAGGTCAGATATGGAGCGTCCTTACATTAATCAAGAGCTTCGCAGACTTGTGGCGGCTCGTGCAGATCTTCTATGTGAATATTGCCTAATCCACTTAGACGACACGGCTCTGGGATGTGCTGTTGACCATATCATCAGCCTCAAACATGGTGGAGCGACTGCTGCCGATAATCTTGCTCACGCTTGCGTGTTTTGTAATCGATTTAAAGGCAGCGATATTGGCTCAATCGTTTGGAAAACTCAAGATTTTACTCGCTTCTATCACCCTCGGCGCGATCATTGGGCAGATCATTTCCAGCTTCAAGAATTCACAATTCAGCCTCATACCAGTATCGGGGAGGTTACTGCTAGAATTTTTGGTTTCAATGACTCTGAGCGTTGTTTGGAGCAGCAGGTTCTCACTGCTAGAGGTCG
>JAYVFW010000567.1:0-7508 GCA_043772715.1 Phormidesmis sp.
CAAAGACAAAATGTTGAGGCTGTTGTGGGCTTTCGACTACCAAGAAATTGAGTAACTGGCTACAGGTTCTAACCATTAGAAAATCATTTAATGGCTGAAAATCGCTCTCAGGTAATGTAGCTTGCAAATGAGCATAAAGCTGTTTATTAAACTGCCGCTTGCCATATTCAGAGTCGATCGAGGTCGTGATGTATTGATAAAGGTCGTCTTTAAATGCCTTAAAAGATTTCGTGTCGCTGGCGTGGTTCAGAAAGCGTTGAGCAATGTCTCGATGGGTGTAAGCTCCCTCAATTTTGCCCGCAAACTGCTGCAATGCAAATCGCAGATCGCGATCGTCCAACAAGGTCGGATTTTTAACAGGCGTGATCAACCGAGCAGGGACTTGAGCAGACGTGATCAGGGGCGATGCTATGGGTGTCTCCCGAAGCTCAAACGATCGTCTGACTTGATAGGTTACATACTGCGACAGGTCGATCTCATATTGTCTCTGCACCTGGGTTTGAATTTGTCGAATCGACTCTTGATGTTCGTCGGGGCTGCCCTCACTCACTAAGCAATGCTCATAGAGATAAGGATAGCGACGGATCAGAGTTCCTAGGGGCGAGGTTTCGGCGCTGTGGGTTTCGGCTTCCTGAATCATCAGTTGAGATAAACGGCGCAGCGTCAGATATTGCTCAGTCTCAAGAAACTGCTTGACAAATTCTCGCAGTTGCTTGACGGTGCGGGTGCGAGAATATTCCATCACCGGACGGGTAGGCAGCGATGACAGCAATGCGACTAACTCAACGATCGCCCTCTGTGAGTGAGGTCGGGCTTGCCAACGGTTGATCAAAATGTGGCAGCAACGGTTAAGAACAAACTTAAACTCTTCAGCGGTTTTTGACGAGACAACTTTATCTAAATCTGCCAGAATTTGAGGGTCGTAGCTGGTGCCCTCAATAAACAGCGATCGGAAGCGATCGATCAACTGTCGGGGCGACTCATAAGGCACTCGATCGAGAAAATGGTTATAGATTCTTTGCTCTTCTTGAGTGATTTCACGATTGCGATATGTTGTCCATGTGCTCATTGGGTGGGGACTCCTATACGCAGATGTTGGAGTTTAAAAAGGGCGCTCTCGTCATCGTCAAGAGTTTCTTGAGAGATAGAGAATGGACGATCGTTTGCATATAATTTAGATTTATAAGTCAACCGAGTATAAATATAGCTCTATGCAGCTACTTAGGGACAAGGGGCTTAAGCCCTCTGTTGCTTTGACAGCAAGACAGCAGCCTAATTTAACTTTGTAATGCCATACATTGCCTAAGCTTGTAGAGACACACTTACGATTAATCTTAATCGAGCTAGTGGGCTTCTCGGTGTAATTAGAGTGACTTAATCAAAACTCAATACAGTTACCCCAACTTGCTTAACCATAGCTTCATCTTTTCTCTTCCGTAACTTTAATGATGGACGGAGAAGATTTACTGAGTTGTTTCCACAGCATTGTAGACTCAATTAAAATAACGATCGCTTAAGTTACTTTAAGCACATCATAATCTAGACTGAGAAACGCATACTTTCTAATACAGGCTGTAGGAATCGTATTCCGCACTCAGCGCTCAAATCCGGAAAATTCGTAGGCACTAGATTGATCAAAAGGCGGCTATTCTTCGACTTGGTTGACACGGCGCAGATTTAACACGTCGGTCATTTTTCTGACTTGGGCGAAAGTGCGCTCTAACTGGGTATGATCACAAATGTCGATGCCCAAATCGATAACGGCGGTTTGGTCCGGGAAAGTTTTGACTTGGGCATTGCGGACGTTAATATTGTGGTCGGTCAAGCGAGACAGAATATCTTTGAGAACCCCAACTCGATCAATGACATCAATTTGAATGCAAACCGGATAGGTTTGGGGTCGTCCGCCATTCTGACTGGTGGGGTTCCAACTCACCGGAACTAAGCGATCGCCGTCAACCTGCTCTAAGTTACTACAGCCTTGACGATGAATTGAAATGCCGCGATTGCTGCGGGTGACCGCTCCAATAATCGCTTCACCGGGCACAGGGTTGCAGCAACCCGCGAGGTGATAGAGCAAGCCCTCAACTCCGGCGATCGGAGATTTTGTAGAAGTCGCAGGCGGTAGAGAGCGCAGCGTCGGGGCGGCGGACAATAAGAGTTGAGGATCAGTCAAAATGCTGCCAGCGTCAGAGATTTTGGCGAGCGGCTGCTGGGCTTTGACAGCCTCTCGAATGCGGTTAAGCGTCAAGTTGAGGGTCATCTCTCCATAGCCAACGGCGGCTAGCAAATCTTCAACATTGTGGTAGTTACACCGTTCGGCGGCGACTTGCATCGGGGCAGACTTGAGCAGCGCTTCAAAGCCCTTCTTGCCCAGTTCTTTCTCTAGCATTTCTCGCCCACGCAAGACATTTTCGTCGCGGTGCGATCGCTTATACCACTGCCGAATTCGATTTCTTGCCCCAGAGGTCACGACGAAATTCAGCCAGTCTAAGCTGGGGTGAGAATTTTTTTGCGTAATAATCTCAACAATGTCGCCGTTGTGCAACGTGGTGTCGAGGGTGACGATGCGTCCGTTGACTCTGGTCCCTGCACAGTGATTGCCCACCTCGGTGTGAATGCGATAGGCAAAATCAACGGGAGTCGATCGCGAACTCAGCGAAATCACTTCTCCCCGCGGCGTGAAGACGAAAACATCGCCGTCAAACAAGTTGTCTTTAATGCTTTCTAAATATTCTTGAGCATCTTTGAGGTCATTTTGCCAGTCGAGTAATTGCCGCAACCAGGTGAATTTTTCATCGGTTGTCGTCAACTGCTGAGTGCTAGAACTTCCGGCTTCTTTATATTTCCAGTGAGCGGCGATGCCATATTCAGCAACGTGGTGCATTTCTAAAGTGCGAATCTGCACTTCTAAAGGGCGACCCGTCGTGCCAATCACTACGGTGTGCAGCGACTGATAGCGATTGGATTTAGGCAGCCCAATATAGTCTTTAAAGCGTCCGGGAATGGGACGAAACATATCATGAACGACTGCTAATGCTCGATAGCATTCGTCGTTGGTGGTGACGATAATGCGAATCGCGGCAACATCATAGATTTGCTCATAATCTTTTTGCTGACGCTGCATTTTTTGGTAAATGCCATACAAATGTTTGGGGCGACCGCTCACCTCGACGCAGCGAACTCCTAGCTGAGTCATGCGCTCTTTAAACGTTTGAGCAACCTGGGTAAGCTGGCTTTCACGATCGCCCCGCTTTTCTGCCACCCGTTGCTTAATATCTTGATAAGCATCAGTTTCGAGATACTTAAATGCCAGGTCTTCTAGCTCCCATTTGAGGTTGCCAATGCCCAGACGATTGGCGAGTGGGGCGAAGATCTCTCGCGTTTCTAGCGCGATGCGGCACTGTTTTTCGTGGGACAAATGCTCTAGCGTTCTCATATTGTGGAGGCGATCGGCAAGCTTGACCACGATGACGCGAATATCTTGCGCCATTGCCAAAAACATCCGCCGAAAGTTTTCTGCCTGACGCTCAGTTTTGCTAGAAAAGTTAAACTTAGAGAGTTTTGTAACGCCTTCAACGAGACAGCGCACTTCAGGACCAAATCGCTGCTCAATTTCATCAGAGGTGATGTCGGTGTCTTCAACCACATCATGCAAGAAACCTGCTGCAATCATGATGCTGCTGCCGCCCAAATCGCGCAGCAAACCCGCAACTGCGACTGGATGAGCGATGTAGGGTTCTCCAGATGCCCGATATTGCCCTTCGTGAAGCTGACAAGCAAACTCAAATGCTCGACAAATCAGGTCATTGTCTTTAGAAGCTTTGGGGTTGTCTGAATGCGATCGCTCGGTCAAACAATCGCGCAACCAATCAGGAAGCGTAATATCTTGGGTAGGAATGGAAAGTGCTACGTTCATGCTGTCTTGCTCGGAGGGTTGGCGGGGCAGGAACTGAGAGATAACGAATGATTCTACTGCAATCGTGTATTTACGTATACCAACCGATAAATGAATAAGCGATAGGTCTAGCAGAGAAATAGCTGCTAGACAAAAAATTAGTAATAATTCGCGATATTACAAACCTATAGGACTAATCACATCCTAGAAAAACCTGACCGATATCTTGCTAAAGACTGAAATTTTTAGCCGACTTTGAGGTGGTTAAGAATATACTTGTGACCATTCTACCAATGGGATCATGTTTCTTAACACGGATTTTGAGGGGTAAGCCGAATTTTGGCAAGGGAGAATCACGAACTAGTTTTTGAGTTGCTCGAAGAGTAAGTTGGAATTTCTGCCTCTCTGAGGAGGGCACGATCGCACTTCTCGTCTAAGTTGAGTTCATCCGCCTATTGGAGTCGATGCGATGAGCTATCCTCAAGCACCCTGGACACTGAAAGGGTTTGCGTTTCAAACGCTGCATTTAATTGACATCGCGAAAGCGTCGCCGTTTATTCCGCCAGCGTTGGCGATCGTGTCGGCTGCCCCTGGCAAAACGCTAGGAGGCGTTTATCTCTCGCAATATGGGGCTGGCTCTAGCCTGGAGTATAACGAGCTAATTGTGGTGGCTGGTGTGGTGAAGCGAGGGCAAACGATCGGCGCTTGGGTGTCTCATATCTATGTAGACAATCCCGATTCAGTAGCGGGTGGTCGAGAAATTTGGGGAATGCCTAAGGAACTCGCCACATTTGACTGGCAAGCTGGAGCGCAGCGAGTCGTCGTTCAACAAGAGAATCAGGTCTTGTGTTCGTTGAGTTCTAGCTGGCGGGTAAGTCTTTTGAGACAAGCGATCGCGTTTCCGACTTACAGTTTGTTAGATTCTAATTTTCTGCGGTTTGATGCGACGGCTTCAGCTAATTTTGGTTGGATTGGAGCCAAATTAGAAGTGCCAGATGCTTCTCCGTTTGGCAGATTGATTGACACGATGCCGATTTCTGCTTTCAGTGCAGACTCCTTGGAGCTGAGAGTCGATGCGCCGAGGGTCGTTGCTTAGATTGTCTTTGAGTAAGGATCGTGGATTAAATATGGCTACTGGTTCAAAGTCCCCCAGAATGGGGGATTTAGGGGGCACAAGCCGCTAGCAACGAAGCGAAAAAACTCATCGAACTGACGCTTGTTTAATTGACGATCCTAGCCATTTTTCCAGGTGATGATCTGCCCATTTCTCTGATGCTGTTCACTTCGAGATTGCGGCATCCTGAAGTGAATGAGTCTTGGAATTAAGCATAACAACCCCTTCTGATAGTTCTAGCGTGTTGCTGGAATTTTCTAATCAACTAGCAGACACCGTAGAGCGATCGGCGCGATCAGTCGTTGCTGTCAATGCCCGCCGCAAAATGTCTTCAACTGGAGTATATTGGCGATCGGGAGTCATCGTCACAGCCGATCACACCGTTAATCGAGACGAAGAGATTAGCGTTACCTTACCCGATGGTCATAGCGTATCTGCTAAGTTAGCAGGACGTGACTCTAGCAGTGATTTAGCATTGCTAAAATTAGAGGATATTGATTTACCAACCGTTGAAATTAGTGATTCTTCAGCGTTGCGAATTGGACAAATTGTGTTGGCGATCGCCCGATTTAAAGACGGCGCAACCAGCGCCTGCATGGGCGCGATTAGCACGATCGGAGGCGCGTGGCACGAATGGCAAAGTGGACAAATTGATCAATTCATCTAAACGAGAAACAGTTTAGTGACAAACCTCATCACCATTGGCTGAAGCGTAAACAAAATCTTGCCATTTTCTGAGCTTTTTTCGAGCAACGATCGCCGATCGAGCGCCGATAATCCACCGACAAATTCTGAATAAGACACTTGAGCAGACATCTGCGCTCGCAGCATTTCACGAGTCATTGGGTTGCAATTACGAGCTAGACAGCAGAGCAATTGTTGTTCGAGCCGTGAGAGCGATCGCACCCGTTCTGTCAGCACATGATTAACTTGATCGATGCCCAACATGGTGTTGGCTTTTAACGCTTCGCTGACTTTGCCATCAAAAAGTTCTTGAATCAAAGTTGCCACGACGTTTAGCGCGAGAGGATTGCCGCGATAAATCTGAATCAGTTGATGCCAATGTTGAGGTTCTAAAACTAGCCCTTTAGCTTGCAAAATTTCAGTAGCTGCGGTGCCCAATCCCGCCAATTTATGAGACTTTGCCAGTGGCGTGCAATCTTCTAGCAGCGTCACTTCTTCGGGGTTTTCTCGACTGGTTAGCAGCAAACAACTTTGATGGCGATCGCTGCCGATGCGCCGCAGCAATTCGCCATAGTCTTCATAACCGGGTTTGCACTGTCCAGCCCGATCGCCGCCCAAAATATTTTCCCAACCGTCTAGAATCAGCAAGATTCGGCGTTGACGAAGTTGTTGAATCAGCGTTGAAAGCAATGCTTCGATCGTCGTCGAGATTGAGACGTGAGTTAAGCAAGTGATTAAATTAGTCAACAGATCTGACAACGCTGGACTAGATCGCAGCGATCGCCAAATCACCCCTTCAAACTGAGGTTGATTATGTTCGGTTAGCTTGACTGCTAGAGCCGTTTTGCCGATGCCGCCCATGCCGAGTAGGGCGACTAGCCGACAGCGATCAACCACCAGTAATTGAGTCAGCGTGTCAAACACTTCTGAGCGATCGTAGAACACAGAAATATCGGGTGCATCGCCCCAATCTAAAAGCATAGAAGTTTTTTGTTGAGCCAGTTTGATTGCACGAGGTTCTGGTTTGGCGGAACGATCGACCATTTCTTCCCAATTCAGATTTAACACCTGACAAAATGCCTTGAACGCTATTGTCTCAATGCTTTTGCCTGATAAAAATCGTTTCCAGGTGCCTTCAGAAACCCCATCGGCAACCTGTTCTAAATCACTCCATGCGATCGTCGGCTCGACAATTTGACTCGCTTCTATAAGCCAGCGAGGATCGTCTATCGTCCAGCCCTGCTCGTTTCGCACCTGCTTGATTTTGGCAAGTCCCTGATCAGAAGCTTTTAGCGTTGCCACAAATGCTGATTAACTTTAAGTTTGTCAAGATCAATTTTAGAGCAGTTCTGCGGCGATCGCTCAGTGATCTAGCGTGACCGATGAGCAATGTGGGAAAGTGTGGCTAACGTCATAGCGAGTAAGGGCATGAAGCACATTTCTTTAAAGGCGATTCCTCTCTATTTGCAGATCGCGATCGCGATCTTTTTGGCGATCGCGGTTGGGCTACTCTTAGGAGCAGGGCAACCCAACCCCGATTGGATACCTTTGATCAACAATCTGGTGATTCCCTGTAATCTGGTGCTCAAAGCATTACGCACACTGGCGACCCCGTTGATTTTGCTTGCTGTCTTGCATGCCTTTCTGACGGCAACTATTCCCGAACGATCGGGGCGACGATTATTTAGGCTGTTGTTGACGAATACGATCGCGGCAATTGTGATCGGGCTGTTGGTTGCCAATGTGCTTAAACCTGGACGTTGGTGGGGAGTTGCGGCTCCGCTGGGTGTTGCCTCTAGCAAGGGCTTTGAC
>JAYVFW010000568.1:0-2651 GCA_043772715.1 Phormidesmis sp.
CCACAAACTCTATCTCAAAGCTAAGGCAGTCACTGTATCCTAAGATAGCCTAAAGACCTGAATATTACTGAGTAGCTCAAATCATCTTCCCACTAACAATCTTGCAACAATTTGATTTTGGATACCTACAGAGAAATCTTCGGCTACTAGTCTAACCACGCCAATAATCCAAGCAGCCTAGCGATTAATTAGAGTGAGAAGTGCTCCCACACTGCACCAGTTGCATCACCTCGTTCAAAGCGTTCGATCGTCTCCAACCACACCTAATCAAGGGCAATGAATAATCAGTTACTAGTTACCAGTTACCAGTTACCCCTGACTAATAAATTAAGGTGATAGGTATGTATAGCCGCTCAAACTGCGCTCATAATTTTGCAGCAAAAGCTGAGACTCTTCCAGCGTAATCCGATGCTCTTCTAGCGCTTGCTCAGTCTGACGACGAATGCTCTCGATCATATCCTCTGCGTCATATTGCACATAGCCCAAGACCTCTTTCATCGTGTCACCGCGCACGACGTGTTCAATCTGGTAGCCCTTTGGCGTGAGTTGAATATGCACCGTATTGGTGTCACCAAACAGGTTATGCAAGTTGCCCATAATCTCTTGATATGCCCCGTTAAGAAACATCCCTAGATAATAGGATTCACCGGGTTTCAGCGTGTGCAACTCCAACACCGATTTGACATCGCGCAAATCGATAAATTGATCAATCTTTCCGTCACTGTCACAAGTTAAATCAGACAGCGTAGCCCGTTGCGTTGGCTCTTCATCTAAACGGTGAATCGGCATGATCGGGAACAGTTGATCGATCGCCCACGAATCAGGTGCAGACTGAAACACCGAAAGATTCATGTAATACATCGAAGCCATGATTTTTTCGAGGTCTTCTAGATCGTCAGGGACGTAATCAAGCTGACGTACGATCGCCAAAATTTTGTGACAGCAAGCCCAATATAATCGCTCTGCTCGTGCCCGTTCTGGCAAACTCAGATAGCCGAAACCAAACAGGCTGACCGCTTCTTCTTTGAACTGAGTTGCGTCGTGATAAGCTTCCTGAAAGTTTTCTGGCTTGACCGATTCATAGGTTTCGTAGAGATTGCGAATGATCAGGTGTTCATTTTCTTGCAATGGTTCGGGTTTATCAGCTGGAACCTCACTAGTACCCAACACATCAAAGACTAGAACGGATTGGTGAGAGGCGATCGCGCGTCCACTCTCAGTCACTAAAGTCGGCACCGGAATTTTTGCACTCGTACAGGCATCTTTAATCGCGGCGACGACATCATTCGCGTAGTTCTGCGTGTTGTAATTTTTGGAGGCGTGAAAGTTAGTCTGAGAGCCGTCATAATCCACACCCAAACCGCCGCCACAGTCCAAATACTGCATATTTGCGCCCAGTTTCACGAGTTCGACGTAAATCTGACCCGCCTCACGCAACGCATCTTTAATCACGCTAATCGCAGAAATTTGTGAACCGATGTGGAAGTGCAGCAGTTGCAGCGAATCCAGCATATCTGCTTCGCGAAGTTGCTCGATCGCTTGAATGATTTCAGGAACCGTCAAGCCAAATTTTGCGCGATCGCCCGCCGACGTGCCCCAGCGTCCAATGCCTTTGGCGCTCAGTTTCGCCCGAATCCCCAAAATTGGCTGAATGCCTAACTTTTTGCTGGACTCGATCGCTAACTCTACTTCTTCTACCTGTTCTAGAACGATAATGGGCGTTTGTCCTAGCCGTCTCGCCAGCATTGCCGTTTCGATATATTCGCGATCTTTATAGCCGTTGCAAATTAACAACGCTCCGGGTGTTTTTAGCGATGCCAACGCAATCATTAATTCTGGTTTAGATCCGGCTTCTAGCCCAAATTGATGCGGTTTGCCAAAGCGCACTAGATCTTCGATCAAATGGCGTTGCTGATTGCACTTGGTTGGAAAAACGCCCTTGTAAACGCCAGCGTAATTGTAGCGAGCGATCGCTTTCGCAAATGCTGCATTCAATCGCTCGATCCGATCTTCTAAAATGTCTGAAAATCGAATCAGTAACGGTAAACCTAAATTGCGCTGCTTCAACGCATTCGTTAATTCATACAGATCTAATGAGCCGCCGCGATCGCCCTTGGGTGAAACGGTCACATGACCAGCCGCATTGATCGAAAAATAGGGATCGCCCCAGCCGTGAATGCGATAGAGTTCTTCGCTGTCTTCGATCGTCCAGTTTTTGGGCGCGTTTGTGGCGATCGCCGCTGAACCGGGCAACTTTGACGGCATTGCTTCAGACTTGTGTGGCTTCTTCCCATTCGATGCTGGCTGTGCTTCGACCAGTGCTTTTTCCGCCTCTGCTTTCGCTGAGGTGTGGCGCTCCCCCATCGTGTCTTACCCCTTGAAAAATCTGATTGAGATGTCAGTCTACCGCATCCGTCTCGATCTTGTAGGTTCAGCAGAATACCTCGACTAACTCAGACTCCACCCGTTTCCGATCGCCGCCGTTCTGGGCTAATCTTATTTTGTAAAAAGGCATAAATTTCTGGGGAGCGACTCGTGGAAAGGACATTCTTGGCAATCAAACCTGATGGCGTACAGCGCAAGCTCATTAGCGAGATTATCGGACGCTTTGAGACGAAAGGATTTACCCTCGTGGGGCTGAAATTCATGAA
>JAYVFW010000569.1:0-2645 GCA_043772715.1 Phormidesmis sp.
TCCCTTCAACCCCACATCTTGGCACCAAGTCTTGACCATCGTGCTCACCGTGGTCACAGTCAGGCACCCCCGCTGACCCGTAAAGAGATTATCTTCGTCCTGAAGTTGGCTGGTCTCTAGCCAAGTCTGGAGTGCCGAGGTCGCCATTCCGTTGAGGGTTACGGGACGATACCTTGTGCGTCTTGCTCTGCTTCAACTCCAAGACATCTCCCACGTTGAGCGATCGCACCTGCCGAACCTTGATTGAGAGTAATTCGTTCGCTCGGTAAGCCGTATTGATGCCCAGCGTGAACAGGCAGAGGTCACGCGGGTGGTCACCCAGCACTTTTTTGATGCGAGCGATCGCGCGTTTATCTCGGATCGGTTCCACTTTGATGGTTGATCCCGCAACAGAATGGTTGGGATTCTGCCCTTTTTGAAACGGCATGACGCTCTTTTTATAACTCACTAACTTTTAGCTAATTTACTCGTAAGTTTAGTGAGACTGCAAACCATTGATTTTAGTCCTGTCCTGCGGAACCATGCTGAAATTCAAGCTAGAACTGGACTGCAAGCCGTTCTAAAACTGACTAACTATTCGTAAATAGTTAGTCAGTGGAAAAAGGATGTCTCAATCGATCGCATTTTCTCAGCTTGATCTTAGAACTCAAATTTGACTCTTGATCAAGGCAGCGCTAATCATTTGTTCTGTCTACTGCGTTAAAAATCGACAGAATTGACAAAGGTTGAATATGGAGTGGTGAAGAAGACAAAATCGTAAACCGCGAATCAATTAGAGGGGCAGAACGTTTAAAAGCAAGGCTCACGAGATCCGAATGATTAGGCGTGCGGTTGCATCACCAATTTAACGAGGGGTCTTACGAGTCCTGGATTGAGCAGCGTCATATTCTGTCGATTGAAATTCAAATCGACAGAATAATTCACCCTTATAATTCTGTCGATCTAGATGCAAATCGACAGAACAAAATGAGCAGCCCTCATCTGGAAGCCGAGCGAGATCGCCTTCTTCAACTGATCCAATCCATCCGCAACTCTGGCAGCGTGGCTCCGAGCAATGTCTGGATCAGTCCCGCACCGAAGGGGGAGCACCTCTACTACAAACTCAGCAGCAAGAATCCTGCCTATAAAAACCAGCACCTGGGCAAGGCAGGCAGTGAGAAGTATCGCGACTGGAGAGCCAGAATCCAGCGAAGGGAGGCGATTACTGAGTTGGAGCAGCAACTTTCTATGTTGCAAGCTTTGATCGATCGCCAAAAGACTTCAGCCGGAATACTAGACGCAACTAAAAGCACAAGCTAAAATCACTTTCTTTTATTCCTTTTTCAGGCTGAATTTTTGCTGTAATATATCACGATCTAATTTGACTATATCTAACGTTGCATCAAGCGCAACCACTACATAGCCATCAATATTGAGAATTCGTTGCATGATAGTTAGAAGGCTGCGAACGCGGGCAATCGGATAACCAATGATGCGTGACAGTGCATTCAAGGTAATCTTGCCGTCAGAGTCATCCATTGCTAAGAGTGCTTTAGCCAGTACATCGTCTCCTGGAGGCGTGCGTCCTGCTACTTTCTTGCGTGATCTGTAGATGGGCGAAGCTAGTAAATCAATGATCCATTGTGAGGGCTGCTGAGTGGAGGGGATAGCTGCTAGACCTGCGGTAATGGCTGATGTTTGTTTGTCTTGACACAGGGAAACCCAACGTCGTTCGGCTGTGGTGTCTGCTACCAGTTCGCGACAAGCTGCCATACTCATCCCGTCCATGACAATGACAAGCACTGATGCGTGGGATGCCAGAGGCGCAACGGTCGTTTCTAAAATGTGTTCCACAGGAAGCACGGCTTTTCCAGTGGAACCCACTTCTACCCAGTTTTGTAGTAAGGTAGCAAACTGAAAAGCTTGCTGTTCCCGGAGCGCAGTAACTTGGTTAAAGAGGATGGCATAGGCTTCAGATAACTCTCGAATTGACTCACTCCATCGCAGTGAAAGCCTTGCCCAATCGACGAATCCCCCTTCAGTTTGATGATTCATCATGGCTTCAGCCAGAGACTCAGTGGGCTTTGGCATTTTTTGACTAGCCATCCACTTCATCAAGCGAATTGCCATAGCAATACGGTTTAGTCGGCGACATTCTGAGGGAGCTTTGGCTCGGTCATGATTGAGAACAGATTCATGAGCCATGTGAATTGGCTTGATGAAATCTGTTTTTTTGGTCTTCAGAGTGTCTCCCAGACATTTCCCTAAGGTAGCTAGCCGTTGTTCAAAGCCTGTAGGAGAGGTATGGCTCAAATAAGCAAACGATTCCGCACCTATTTCCAGCAAGATTTTATCTGTACGCTGTAGGAGCTGATGCTTTTGGTCAGAATTAAATTGCTGCAAACAGGCTGTTGCAGACTGTCCCCACCGAAATACTGAATGGAAATCAATCGCCGAGCCACCAAGATAGCGTTCCTCCAGTTTGCCGATCGCTTTGTCCAGTCTCCCGTTTACATCGGGATGTAAAAGCACCTCAAGCGCTAATCCAACGGGTAGCGCATCCGGGCAATTAGTAGATCCGTTGGGAAATAGGGGATAATAAGCAGCAGTTGTCAGGTGCTGTCCGTATGCTAAATCTCGAACGCATTCTCCAGAGTGACCGCCTA
>JAYVFW010000570.1:0-7437 GCA_043772715.1 Phormidesmis sp.
AACGGTGTAGGTGGCAGATAATTTTTGGAGCATCATCCCCGTCTAGGTTGCATCCCTGCATCCTCTTCGATCTGCCTTGTTCGCTTTTTAAATTGGTATGAGTTGCGAATTTTTATCGCGTCTAGTGTTTGGCTAATGGGTTAGAGGAGGCGAACTGCGAATGTGCTGGGGGTAAAGTTCAACATGACCGATCTCCTGAATTTCAATGATGTAGAGCGTCTTAGCTTTGTTTTCTTCTACTGACTTATACGGTTGAATTCAGAATTTTATGTAGTGTTCTCAGAAAGAGAACACCTTAGCGGGATTTGTTTAACGGAATGCGATTGCCCGTAGGGGAACTGCTTCGCAACGCTCTGGAAGATGCGAAAATAAAACACAGATTATCGGTTTTGAGGAGATTTTATGCCAGACCAACCCCCTGAACTCTCTCCGCATATTCTCAAAGCAGTCAGTGGCTTCTTTGCCTTCACCGACAACCCTAACCAAACTGAAGCGGTGTTTGACATGGCAGATGGGCTACGACAAACCGATTTCTATGTGCAATTTATCGCCCACGCGCATTCACAACCTGCGATCGCTCAAATGCTTCAAGAGCGTTATTTTGCTCCGACGGCTGACCTAGAACAGTTGCTCACCTGCCCTCCAGACTCTTTGGGGTATCACTATGCGGCAGCGATGAAGCAGGCGGGTCTAAAACCTGACTTTTATCGCAGGCTTGATGTAGAAGACGACTACAGCTACATTGCCTTGCGAATGCGTCAAACCCATGATATTTGGCACATTGTCACAGGCTTTGGTACAGATTTAGCAGGTGAGTTGGGACTGCAAGCCTTCACGCTTGCCCAAACGCATTCCCCCTTAGCAGTGGCGATCTTGGCAGCATCGATGATGTATGCCTTAAAATCCTCAACTCCGCTCAACCCTCTGGTTGAGGGGATACAGCAGGGCTGGCAGATTGGAGATAAGGCACACCCGTTTCTTGCTCAGAAGTGGGAAGAACAGTGGGAAAAGCCATTATCCCAGTGGAGAGCCGATCTCAATGTGGAGGCGTAGGTTAAGGCTGTATGGCAGAGATTCCCCCTCAACTAAGTCCCGCAGAATTATAAGAATGGCAGCGCTGCGTTGAGGAAGCGAATCGCAATAATATTCTGTGTCATTGTCGAGAGTGCGATTATGAATGGGTTACGTCCAAACCTGAAGTCCGCCAGTGTGGGAGCAAGAGTGTGGAATATATTGCCTGTTGGCAGTTTCCAGACGGTTGAGGATGTCAGCAGAGATAAGCTTTCAAGGGTTCGTGGGATAATTTTGCACATGTCCCAGATCAACCCCATGATTGCGCGGGCATCGAAGAGGCGAACAAAGATTAGGGATAGCTAGTGATGTTTTTAGTCAAAAAAAATGGTCGCGCTTCGCGCGGAAGAAGGGTAAAGAAAAAAGAGTAGAGGGCAAAAGAGCAAGAGGGTAAAGGGCTACGGAAGAGTTCTCGGCGCAGAACAGACAACACGAAACCCGTCGTAGGCGTTGCGAATCCCCGCCCCATTGTCGCCGCGAGTCGCAGAACGGCAATACCTCGGATAGAGGTTCCAAGAACCGCCCCGCTTGAGTTGCCTACCCCAAATCCAGCTTAATCGATTTCTGGGGCGGTGGAGAAAATGACCAGGCTTGAAAAATAGATTGTCGGAGCCGCCACGTATCGCCATGCTCTAAATGAGCGACCCAACTTTGGATAGGCTGGTTAAGCTGCTGAAGCGTAATTTTACCACTGGCATAAGCGGCTTGGTACGATCGTAACCGATGGCGCGATCGTCTCAAATTATCGTTGCGAACTCGAATTAGATTGGGCAACACTCGAAAGCCGACAAAATTGGCACCTAATCGCGTCTCAAATAACTGGCTTTTGATCGGGTGAATTCTCAACCGTAGGGTTGCAAGCTGAACCTCGATCGCGAGTCTTGCTTCCGTGAGAAATTCAGCATCCTCTGAAAACAGCGCGAAGTCATCCACATAGCGCAAGTAGTGAGCCGCTTTCAGATGCTCTTTAACGAAATGATCCAAGCCATTGAGATAGCAATTAGCGAAAAATTGGCTGGTCAGATTGTCGATCGCAAGTTCATGCCGCCGCTCAACTGGAGCTAAAAGCAAATCACCTGGGAAATATTCAACGATCGGATCTTGCTCGTTACTGCGATCAATAATCATTTCAATTAGCCAAAGCGTTTCTGGACACTTGACCTTGCGGCGAAGGATAGTTTTAAGAATCTCATGATCAATGCTAGGAAAATACTTTTGCACATCGCATTGAAGAACATAGCGATTAGAACGAGCGAATTGAGTGAAACGCTGAAGTGCTCGATGACTGCCAAACCCAACCCGATTCGCGTAGCTGTCTGCAATGAATGTACGCTCAAAAATTGGAATGATAATATTGCAGAGTGCATGGTGAACTACTCTGTCTCGGTACGGAGCCGCAGAAATTAGACGGGGTTTGGGTTCAAAGATTCGGAAGGTACGGTAAGCTCCAGGGCAAGCGCATAAAAATCACTGAGTCAGAAGCTTGATGAGATAGGTGTGATCCCAGGAAGTCGCGTTCGATGCGAGAGTTAGACATAATTAACGTCCCTGTGACTTATAAAATCTTTCACCACATTACTGGCTTTTTCGATTCCGAATGAATTTTGCTTTGGGTCGTGGCAGGTTAGCTCCCGGTTCCAGAAAACCCGTGCGGTTGCTTTGCGATCGAGAAGATGGAGTCATCTCAAACTTCTAGAAACATTAGCTGATCACTTTAACGCCCACCCACAGATCGAGAACCGGAGGCAGTAGATTTAACGGTGGAATTGGTGGCTTTGGACATGGATTTGGTGCCAGTTTGAGCGCTCTTAGCGACAGAGGTCTGGTTGTCACCTATTGACTGTTGAGATGCCAACTGCTGCTGACGATACATCTGAGTATGGATTTCCTTAAAGCCATCTAAGTGCTCTCTAGACATACTCGATAATACTGCCCCTGATTGAGGGATCTGTAAAATCTGTCCTTGCTGCTTATCAGTGACCGAACAGACTCCTGTTTCATGATCGCGCTCAAACTGATAGCGGTTTTGGCTAGGCTGACCCAAAGGAGGATAATCATCTCGACCGTCTAACAGCTGTTGGGCAACCCATGCTGCCCGTGTTCCCGCAGGTGAAAGCTCGCCCAACCGTGCAAATCGATCGTTGGCATCGGGGTGAGACAAAACTCCCTTGGTGCCTTCTGTATGAATGTTTGAGGCGGCTCCGACAAACTGGAGTTTATCTTGAGGAGATAACTGCTCTTCTAGAATTTGAGGCTTGCCGTCTACCATTTGGAAGCTGAGAATCTCTTTATGGTCAACATCGGTGACTCGAAAGGTTGGTTCGCCAGCTTCAGGAGTCGTTGAATGGATCGTGTAACTTTCTGACTGGTAGTAAAACTCCTCATCCTGCCCCACTCCATTCGTCTGAACCAGATCATGAGCAGTCAGTGCTGAAATCTCAGTCATCGCCTGCTGTTGTTCACTCTCTTTCACTCGATCGAGTTTAGACAACTCAGGGTGTATAGGCTCCGCTGTTGGTTCGGTCTGTTCATCTTGACCTTTCGCTTCCTGCTCTTTAGCTCTAGCTTTCTCAATCTCTTTTTGAGCCGCATCCACCATCGCCTTTAGAAAGTCTGCAACCGACTGATATTGAGAGAACTGATGAGAAATTGCTGAGGAAGCTTCTCCACGATCAACGAATGCCATAATAAAACAACTCCAAGAGACAATAAAAGGGGCTGAACAAAAAGCGCTTACATAATTGAGGCAAGGTTATCGAAGGTAGGTTTAGTCGATGATGCTTCTTCAGGCGACGGCACTGGAAATTGTTCCTGGAAACACTCGTCTCTGACCAGGATATCGTCGCGATTAGGAATCTTCTGAACCGTGCTTTTCAACAGACGTTCGTGGGTTTTGGACCAGTTGTTTTCAATCTGACCCGCCAGCTTAATTTCCCAAGGAGGCAAATTAAACTTCTGGCGACGAGGGAAGTAAGCTCCATCCTTACTCTCATACTGGGGATTGGTGAAAATAGCCTCACCCGGTTGCAGCATCAAGAACTCTTCTGGAGCAATCAGTTTGCGGGTTCCCACCTCTACAGAGTGAGAGAAGCTGTTGCCTCCTTTGCCACTGGTAATGCTGCGACTTTTGTTGCGACGGGCAATCTCTTCATCGCCAAAGAACTTGCTGAAGTACTCAGACGATTCCACTTCACCAGGGTTAAAGATGAACTTGGTCGCACAGCCGCCCATAATTGCTAGAGTCATCTCTTTGCCATAGATTTTCTCTAGCTGAGATTTGTTCTGAAAGCCGATGATGCCGTTGAATCCGTCACTTCGGGACTCGTTCTCCCAGTTCACTAGCTGAGGCAAGTAGATCGTAGGTAACTCGTCTAAAACGCAGAACAACGGGTCTTTTCGACCCCCTTTGCGGAACAAGTTGCGGTTAATCAACATATGAATAACCGTCGCGATGATCGGTCCAACTACATCCCGTAGTTCTCTGTCCATTCCGAACACTACCATCTGCTTGCCGTTCAGGTCGAGGGGCAGCGTAGTCTTACCCACACAGCAAGCGAGGATGCGTGCCATCATCAATCGACTGAAGTTGAGCGAAGCTGTGCCTACGATCGAGGAGACTGTTTTCTCAGAGTCTTTGACCGAGAAGATTTGACCAAATGCCTGTCGTATCCACGGGTCGATACCAGAAGATTCAGGGCACAAGCGCTCGATCAACTGCGGCATATTCAGAATGGTGTTGACCATAATCAGGTCAGGGTAAGGCATTTGCTTTGCTAACATAATCACAGCCTGTACTAGCTGGTCACCAGCAGCATCGAAGAAGGGGTCACTGCCACCTGTAGGCCCAATCCGAAAGTTCTTGTTCATGGTGTTGGCAAGCTGCCGTGCCAGTGGAGCATCTAGTTCAGCGTCACCTGTCAGAAAGTCGAGTAGGTTCAGCACAGAGCTTTCAGGAAATCCCGGCGCAAACACTGAGATCTCATAGCCCAACTGCTCTGCATACCAAGCCACAGCACTGGTTTGGGCAGGATACTTAAAGTCATACAAAACGATTGGATGACCTTGTTCGATCACACTACGGATCATCGGGTCGATGGCGGAAAAGGTCTTACCGCTACCCGGCGCACCGATTACCATCACCGATCGCTGAGTATCGGGAATCCAAATTGTTTCGGCTGTTTTCTTGCACTTCGCCTCTTTGTCGTGCCAAGAGTGCTTCTCACTGCCCACCTTGACCGGGGTTTCTTTGGGGATTGGTCCCTGTTCTGGAGCCGGGGTTGTGCCCGAAACTTTGCCGTTCTTGAGGGTCTTACGCTTGAACACCGATTCAGGATATTCCAGCAAAGCAGGGCGAATAATCCAAACGCAGGCGGACTTACGATTGCGCCCATTTAGCTGTTTGATTGCCAGTTTGCGGGCGTTGAACAGTTCTTTCTTACCTGCCCAACGTGCCTTGGCTTTGGCGTTCTTGGGAGTTGAGCGGGAGGGCACATCGCCGCCATTCATCCAGGCAAGCACCCCGAAAACTAGTCCACAGCCAAGCAGGATCAACCCAGCAGGAGACATGAGAAGCTCAGTTAATCCACTCAAAGGTGAGTCATTCGGTTTCGGTTGAGGAGAAACCGCAATAAATTGGTCAGACATGACAAAATCCTACTAATGAGCAATCCGAGTACAGCTTGTAGAGATAGCTGCGGGGGGATCGCAGTCGATTAATGGAACCGAAGAGGGGTAGTAGAAAGGGTTAGAGAGTCCACAGGAAGTAGGGCAGTACAACCTGTGGAAGAGGTAGAAACGTGTAACGGGATTAGCGACCAGCTTCAACCGCTTTAGGCTTAGGCTTTGCTTGAGCAACCTGTGCCTGAGGAGCTTTCAAGGCATTCCCTAACGCCTGCATCTTGGGCATTTGCTCGTTAGACATATTAGTAGTCACCTGCCCAGTTGGAGTCATGTGAGCCAATAGGTTTCCAGTCTTGACATCGTTGATGCAGGTTCCATCTTTATCGCGGCTAAACTTGAAGTTGTTGCCTTCAACAGAAGCCTTGTCTCCTAGCACTTGATCAGCAACGAGCATGGCTTGACAAGCGATCTGCTGTTTTTGGGCATCTACTACCTGACATTGGATGATTTCAGAGTTAGTCAGAGGTGGGAAAGGGGTAGAGACTCCTTCTCTGTCCGTCACCGTTAAGGCACTTTAGTGTTCCTGCTCCAACACACCAAAGTCGTTGATTAAAGTGTGAGCACCTTCTCTCGTTGCTGGTGGCATCTCAAGTGATTGCTTGTCACCGTCTATTGACATTACATAAGCGTCAGACTCTTGGGCACGAACAATGGAGTACTCCTCTCCGTTTTCTGAGAAGGAAATCGTGTTTCCTCGCTGAAGAGTATCCACAAGCCGTTCTTGAAGCAGGTTTTGAGCCGATTGAGGCATTGAGTAAGCAGAATCAGAATCCACGGTAGTTCTCCAAAATGGCTAGTTAATAACTTTTCTTACTTCAGGCAAGGCACTTCAAATGCTCCCAGTCGGTCTAGAATCACCCGATCTCCTACTCTCAGAAAGTAGGTTTCGCTATTGAGTTGAACCTCTTCCACTGCAATTGCTGTGACTAGAGCCAAGTGATGCAAGGCAATTCCTGATGATCTGACCTTGAAGTAAGGTTGCCCATTTACGAGTATGCTAATCTTGCTGGGAATAGTTCCTTGAGGTAATGGAGGGGAATAGCGAAACCGCAAGTATCGACTCCGCAGGTCAGGGTAATCTTTGAGCAGTGTCAAAGCCTCAACCATGCTCGGAAGGGGTGATCGGGTGACTGAAGAATTCATGGAAAAGAGCAGAGTCGATGCCACTCAGTGGCTAGTTTGAAATCGATTCAGCCATCTGAACCAGAGCATCGCGGGTGCCTACTTTCAGGGAGATGTCGTAGCGGTAATCGCCCAAGTCCCAAGTCAAATGTGAGTAGCCAGGACCGAGAAAGGACTCCCAGGGTGTAAAGTAAGCCTTCTGTCCGTTCAATAGCTCTAGCCACGCAGCAGATTCTGGCGATCGCACAGGCTGATTCTCTGGTTCATCAGCAGGCTGCACAAACATCTCTGGAATCTCAGGCAGACTTGGTACCAACCGAATCGCTTCTACATATGCCAAGGCGCAGGGAGTTCCGCCACATGGGGTGCGGTTGCCCACAATTAAGCTGTATCCTTCTCGTGATGCTAGTTGCAGGGTTGTGCCATAACCAAGATTGGGATTGACGCTAAGAGCAACAATCATCTGACAATAGTCCGGACATTTTTTTGAACGGTTCCACAAGGCTTTCAGGGCTTGCAGTTCCAGGATCGAGCAATTTTATCAAAGTTAGCTTTGCCTCTGAC
>JAYVFW010000571.1:0-2642 GCA_043772715.1 Phormidesmis sp.
TGTTGCTATATTCCGTTCTGAATGATGGCACCGTTTAATACCAACGTCAGTTCGATGAATTCTCTCACTTCGTTATCCAGCGCTTCAGCCCCCTAAATCCCCCAAAATTGGGGGACTTTGAACCTAAATCCTGGTCTTGAAGTCCCCCAATTTTGGGGATTTGGGGGGCAGCCCGGATTTGCAACCGCAGCGAAAAGTTTCATATTTCACCTCCTCATTCTGCAACGCCAAAAAAGACACCCTTTTGGGTGCCTTATCGATCATGCGTTAATCAACTGTGGTTAGGCTGCGATTTTGCGGCGGTGGCGCTTAAGCCAACCCCCGATCAAACCTACTGCTGCAAGTCCGGCAATGCTGCTTGGCTCAGGAACTGGCTTTGCCCTAAAGATTCGCTCACTGCCATCTGACAGCACCGCTCCAAAGACAATCTGCCCTGAGTCGTTTAAGCCTTTGCCAATGATGATCAAATCCACCACCGACAAACCGTTAAGAAAATCACCCACTGCAACCACTTTGTTGGAGATCGGGTCTGCTCCATTAAAGATTCCTTTGCCGCCATTATCTAACTCGGCAAGAAATGCCACCTCGCCGTTGTTGTTCAATGCCGGATCAGAGGTAAAAAGGCTGAACGCGCCACTGGTGTCGGCAATCTTTTTCAACCCCTTGTCAGTGCCCGTAAAGATTCCACGATCGCCACTGATCAATTCTTCGATAAACGCCACCGTTCCCTGATCATTGATGGCAGCAGAACTAAATCGGTTGAATTTGCTGCTCACGATCGTTTTGAGGGTGCCGCCATCGCTGACAAAGACTCCGCTTTTACCTGTATCTAAGCTTCCTGAGAAAGCAATCTTACCCGAATTGTTGATTCCAGGAACCGTATAAATGGCGAATGGTCCGTCGCCTCCCACGGTGTCAATCCCCGCTACAAAGGAACTAAACGCGCCCTGGGTGCTGGTCACGGGTGTCACCTTTCCATTACTGCTGCTAAAGATGCCAGATTCACCAGCCCCAAAACTCGCAAAAAACGCGATCGTCTCAGCATCGTTGATCGCACTTGAGCCAAAGAAGTTAAATTCCTTGCTAGTGCTATCAGCGATCGTTTTGACCACGCCGCCTATATTTGCGTAGATGCCACTCTTAAGCAAGGTAGCCGTTGGGTTTGTAGGGGGCCCACCGTTGGGATCAATGTTAGATAAATCGACTAGATTCCCGGTGAAAGTTGCGGTGCCCGTATTGTTGAGCGAGGAATAGAACGTCACATTATAAGGGCCGTTGGGGTCTGAAATCGGTGTGACACCGCTACCGCTGCCTGCGGAAACCGCGATCGGAGGAGCCTGAGGACTCACGAACGTTTCAAACGCGACCCGTCCTTGATTGTTAATCGCAGCATTGCGGAAAATGCTGAATGGAGAATTAGCCCCATCGCTGATCTGAGTAAAATTGAAGCCTGCCGCTTGAGCAGGCAGACCAATCGATAAACTCAGCGTTGTGGCTGCACAGCCTAGATGTGTTTTCGTGATGCCCAGACAAAACTTCATAAATTTTCCTCAGAGGTCAGCTATCTGACAGAATGCTTTTGATACTAAGAAAGTCAATGATCATAAAGCTGTATCAGTAGCGCAACTTTTACCAAACTTTCAAGAATGTGTAAAGTTACCGTAAAAATACGGGGATTACCTTCCGTATTTCCCTCAGAGGTGCTTGTCTAAATAAGCTGATTTTCTTATGCCCAACTTTAAATCAACTTAGGACTTAGGCATTTAACAGGTAGTTTAATTCTGATGTCAGCCACTCGCTAAACATCCGGTTTAAGATCTCTCGATGTCTCTCTGGCGTTAGTTCTGCCGGAATAAATTCTTCAACCATCAGCAAATGACTTACCTGGTCGATCGTCAGTGGACCAATCACCTGCCCTGGAATCGCGCTAAACACGATCGCCGATAAATCGGGCTTCAGGCTACGGCGATAAAGCTTGCCTTCATATCCACAGTGAGATCGACGCTGATAGTCAAGATCATAGAGATGAGCCGCCTCATAAAAACTGATTTCGTCTTCCTGAATCTGATAAGAGATCTCTTGAGCAAGCTGCTCATAAGGAACGGCGAACCGATAGAGCAAAACCTGGTCGAAATCTAACTGGTTTTCAGCAAAAAACCGATCGACTTCTTTAGCAAACAAAGTTTGAGATAACTTTTGAGCAATCAAGCGATCGCGAATTCCGGCTTCCCAATCATCGGCGGTGACTAGCTGATCTGACAACCAGGCTAGCGTGTCACTCGATCGAAACAATCGGTTTTCGTAGCGCATCCGATCTGCCTCGGTTTGAATCTCATCAGGGGTCAAGCAAATGCCTCGCGCCTCCACTGCTTGATCAATAATTTTTTGATGAAAAATCTTGCGACAGACTTCTTTAATCTGCATCTCTTTTCTTAATGCAAGCGTGATTGTTTCTGGTTGAATAACTTCTCCTTTAAAATTAGTCATCGGTTTGATCCTTGACTTGAATTAAACAACTGTTTTTCTGATATCAAAAATAGAAACGATTGCGATTTCCACCCCTTCCTGAGCCAAATTGATTAATTACAATAAAAATTGGCATTGAAATATTAGTTGAGATTGCGGTGTTTCCGATCGAAGTT
>JAYVFW010000572.1:0-7435 GCA_043772715.1 Phormidesmis sp.
GAATTCTATTCATGCAGGAGGTCTATTGAGTGCAGCAATCAACGCACCGGAACAATGTTACCGCGATCGTGTCAACTCCTCTGAACAGTACGGCAACAAATTTCTTACCCGTATCAACGAGCAATTTTGGGGAGGATTGAAGCCATTTAAACGGTTGTAAATGTAGGCTTTGCGGTGTCAGAAAGGCGTTTTAAGGATAAAGTTTGAGAAACCTCCTCTCCCTTTTTTCTGGCAGCTATGGCGAAAACTGTTCTCATTACTGGTGCTTCGACGGGCATTGGGTTGGCAACTGCAAAACTATTTCAACAGCGCGGCTGGAACGTGGTTGCGACCATGCGATCGCCCGAAAAAACCTCTAGCCTGACGGATCTCGACAACACACTGTGTCTGCCATTAGATGTCACCGACCCGGACTCGATCGCTCAAGCCGTCACCAAAGCGCTAGAAAAATTCTCGGCGATCGAGGTACTAGTCAACAACGCCGGATATGCTTTGCTAGGCGCATTTGAAGCCTGCACACCTGAGCAGATTGAGCGGCAGTTTGCCACCAACGTCTTTGGGTTGATGGCAGTCACCAGAGCCGTGTTGCCTCACTTTCGAGAACAGCGATCTGGCACTATTATTAATATCGCCTCGATCGGGGGCAAAATGGCGTTTCCGCTCTATAGTCTCTATCACTCGACAAAATGGGCAGTTGAAGGCTTTTCAGATTCGCTGCGCTATGAATTAGAGCCGTTTAATATTCGCGTCAAAATCATTGAACCAGGACCCATTAAAACTGATTTTTATGGGCGATCGGCTGACCCTGCTAGCCGTCCTGAATTGACAGCTTATGATGCCTTTGTTGCCAAAGTGTTGCCCAAACTCAAGCAAGCAGGAGAAACCGGATCACCGCCAGACGTTACGGCTGAGGTTATTTATAAAGCGGCGATCGATGCGTCTCCAAGACTTCGCTACCCGGCGGGGGGCAATGCTGGGACGCTGTTGCTGTTGAGAAAACTATTGCCCGATCGGATCTTTAGTACAATAGTTCGGAGCAGCACGATCGGATAGTCATGATTAAAATCCTTCATCTCTCCGACATTCACCTAGGAAGCGGGTTTTCTCATGGGCGAATCAACCCAGAAACCGGACTCAACACCCGATTAGAGGATTTTGTGGCGACACTGGGACGATGTATCGATCGTGCCCTTTCTGAACCTGTTGATCTCGTTCTGTTTGGAGGCGATGCTTTTCCCGATGCAACCCCGCCTCCTTATATTCAACAAGCTTTTGCGCGTCAGTTTTATCGTTTGGTTGAGGCAGGCATTCCGACTGTGATGCTCGTCGGAAATCACGATCAGCATTCTCAAGGGGCAGGGGGCGCTAGTCTGTGTATTTATCGAACTTTGGGTGTGCCGAATGTGGTTGTCGGCGATCGCCTCGATTCTCACACCATCCAAACTCGGAACGGGGCTGTGCAAGTGATCACGCTGCCGTGGCTGACGCGATCGACGCTGCTGACCCGCCCCGAAACAGAAGGGCTGTCAATGTCAGAGGTAGGACACTTGTTGCTCGATCGTCTCCGCGTTGCCCTCGAAGGCGAAATTCGCAAACTCGATCCATCCATTCCTACCGTTTTGCTAGCTCATTTGATGGCAGATGCTGCAACCTATGGCGCAGAGCGATTTTTAGCTGTGGGCAAAGGGTTCACCATCCCGCTCTCTCTGATCACGCGGGATTGTTTTGATTATGTGGCGCTGGGTCACGTTCATCGTCATCAGATTCTCTGTCAACAGCCGCTGGTCGTTTACCCTGGCAGCATTGAGCGAGTCGATTTTAGTGAAGAGAAAGAAGAGAAAGGATTTGTTTTAGTGGAGCTAGAGCGGGGAAACGTTGAGATAGAGTTTTGTCCGCTTCCGGTGCGATCGTTTCGCACGATCACCCTCGATTTGTCTGAAGAAGACGAGCCACAGGCGACATTGCTCGCTGCAATCGCATCCGAACTCGTTAAAGATGCGGTAGTGCGGCTGATTTATCAACTTCGCCCCGAACAGGTCGATCGCATTGACGACTCTCTGATTCACCAAGCTCTGAGCAGCGCTCATAATTACACCATTCACCCTGAGCTAATCAGCCAACTGTCTCGCCCGCGTCTGCCAGAATTGGGACTTGGCACTACGATCGAGCCGTTGCAAGCGCTGCAAGCTTATTTGCAAAACCGCGAAGATTTGCGAGATCTGCAAGAACCCATTCTCGAAGCGGCGCAAAGATTGCTGACCGACGAAACGGCTTGGGCAGGCTCGATCGGGTTGACGATTAACTTAGATGACGCATTACCCGTTGAGCTAGAAGAGACGCAACTGCGATTGCTCTAGCGATGTCAAGGGCACGGCAATGCCCCTACTTTTGTTGAACTAATTTTTGGATCTCTTGGCGCAATTGAGGACTCTTTTGCACTGCCTCAAAAATTTGGTTAAAGCGCGGCACCTCTAACCCTTGTGCCTGCACTGCTTTTTCCATTTTGGCATCGCTGGCTTTTTGAATTTGCACTATCTTGGTCACAACTCGATCGTAGCTTTGCCGTTCTTTAGGCTGAATCTGCACAGCAGGAGCCGCTTTGGGATCTTTCTGGGCTTTGTAAATCTCATCAAAGCGCTGCTCGGTCAACCCCTTTTCGTCTTTAATCGCTTGAGCAGCTTCCTTTTCAGATTCACGGTTGATCACCAAAATTTGCTTAATGGCACTCGCAAATTTCTGTACTTCATCTTTGCTGACGGATGTCGTTGGGGCTGCTTGGGGCGCAGGGGCTTGAGTTTGTGCCTGAGCCGGGAGATGAGCAGCACCCAACAGAGCAGCAGTGCAACAAGCGATCAAAACACGCTTGATCATGTTGAATTCTCCTATAGACATTGGAAGGTGAACTTGTCGCCAACTGCACCGATTTAAAGCGGTTAGAAAACAACGGCTTTAGAAGTGGGTTGTAGACTTGCTTTGACCCATAGTACCGAGAATCGATCGAATCGACATCAGATCACGACAGTTCTCCCAATTTATCTCTCTGGGCATATCTGAGCGATCGCAAGTCAGAACCCTTGATAGAGATAACTCTTTTAGCGCATTGATACAAATTAAAAGCATAAGGTGGCGTGAGTTGTCACCTAATTTCACGCACGGGTTAACCGCTATGCAGTCTTCTGATTTTAACCAGCCCACTGACTTTCATCTCTCTGCTCAGTCAGCCCTAGCTGAATCTCGTCCTTTATCCGCTTCTCAAGAGGCTTCTACGATCGCGACTCAAGACGCAGCGTTGTTAATGATTCCACTTTGCTTTGTGGCGATTTGGGCAGCCGTCGTCTGTGTAATAGCCAACACCTGGAAGCCAAATCGTAAAGAGATTGAAAGTAGCAGACACACGTCTCAACTTCCTTGTAAAAAATGTGCTTACTTTAGCAATAATCCTTATATAAAATGTGCGGCTAACCCTCACATTGCAATGACAAAAGCTGCGAACGACTGTGGTGATTTTCAATTACGAGATCAGAAAACGAAGCGTTAAGAAACCATTCCAAAACAGATAGTTCTACCCTTTTAAGACCGCAACTCCAAAATTCAGACTGGCATGAAATCTCTGGCGATCGTTCCGGGTCGAGCAGGGCAAAGCGTGGATGTTGGTTAAGTAGGCACTGTTTGCTTGCTAACTACGTCAATTTTGCCTGTAGACTAAGGGGCTAGAAAAGTTTAGCCCTTTGTTTTAGACGATCGAGTTTTAGACGTTCAGTCATTCACGCCTATGAAATTGCGGTTTATGTTCCAAGCTTGGCGGCAATGGGTTCGGCATCTCCTCCCAATCCTCTTCTTGCTGTCGTTTGTGATGGTCTTGCTGGGCGGTGGCGTGACTTCTGCGATCGGGCAAGATGCCCGTCAAGAGATTCGAGGGGTGTGGATGACCCTCAATGATATGGACGTTCTCAAAGACCGCACTAAACTGCAAAATGCCATTGGTCAACTGCGGCAGCTAAACTTCAACACGGTTTATCCGGTGGTCTGGAACTCTGGCTATGTGATGTATCCCAGCGCAGTGGCACAACGCGCCGGAATTCAACCCTTTGTCTACACAGGTTCGGCGGGGCAAGACATCATCGCTGATGTGACGGCTCAAGCCCATCAGCAAGGCTTACTCGCTATTCCCTGGTTTGAGTTTGGGCTGATGGCACCCGCAACCTCAGAGCTAGTCTTAAACCATCCAGACTGGCTGACGCAAAAGCGAGATGGCAGTCAGACCTCAGTCAGTGCTGCGGGTGAAGTGATGTGGTTAAATCCGTTTCTTCCCAGCGTGCAGCAATTTATTACCGATCTGGTTGTAGAAATTGTCACTCAGTATGATGTCGATGGCATTCAGTTCGACGATCACATGAGTTTGCCTTATGAGTTTGGTTATGATGACTATACGATCGCGCTGTATCTCAAAGAAACTAAAAAAGCGCCTCCCAAAAATGCCGCTGATGCCGCCTGGATGCGCTGGCGTGCTAACAAGATCACGGCGTTTATGGCACAACTCAACCAAGCCGTAAAAGCCAGAAAGCCCAATGCAATCTTTTCGGTTTCTCCTAACTACTATGACTTTGCTTACCGATTTCATCTGCAAGACTGGCTAGAGTGGGTGCGGCAAAATCTGGTTGACGAACTGATTGTGCAAGTTTATCGACCCGATCTACAAAGTTTTACTGAGCAGATTAACCGATCGGAGATTCAAGAAGCCCAACAAAAAATCCCGACTGGCATCGGCATCATGGCTGGGTTGAGAAATAGCCCCGTTTCAATGGGGCAAATTCAGGCTCAGGTGCGAGCATCTCAAGATCGCGGGTTAGGCACGTCTTTCTTCTACTACGAAAGCTTGTGGAACGATGCCCCAGAATCGGTCAGCGATCGTCAGTCGGGGTTTCAAGCCATTTTTGCGACTCCTGCCTTGCGATCTGCCACCAAATAGCAGATTGAAGTCTCCCAAAATTGCAAATGCTTTACCATGAAGACGGGCGAATTTTGAACTAACCGATTATGGCAAAGCGCAAAAAAGACGACCTCAAATGGATCAAAGAAACCCTCGAACTCAAAGACGATCATCGCTGGCAGTGCAGCCCTGGCTATAAGGTGTTTGTTGCCGATCGCGGGGCTGTCCGCTTTGATGTGCCTCAAAAATGGTTTTTTGAGCCAGATGTTAAATCGTTTAAGTTTCTCGATCGCGAACCTCCCGATGATGATTGCCGCCTGGAAATGTCGTTTACTCGCCTCCCTGATGCAGATTGGAGCCTGTTTCCCCTTCAACATACCCTTAAGAAGATTTTGCAAGATGACAAACGCGATGTAATTGAGCGAGGTGAAGTGATTACGCTTAAACGCCAAACCGCGCGTATCGTCTGGGCAGAAATTAAATTTATCGATACCCAAGACAGTCGAGAAGCCTTTTCCCGCACCTGCATCGGCTTAGGATCAAATGTTCAGTGCCTGATTACCTTTGACTATTGGGCAGACCAAGCTGAGCAACTGATTCCTGTCTGGGATGAAGTCTTGCGATCGCTGACTCTAGGGCTTTACATTCGTGACCCAATGAGTGGCACTGCTTTCCCGGATTGAGTTGAAATGAGACTAGAGCGCTTGCAAAAGCCAAATTGGGGCTGCAAGCGGTCTAGAGTGCGAGGGAGTCCACCACTCAGATAGGTGAAACTTGCGCGAAATTAGTGAAGATAGTGATTACTTCGCTTCAGCGCTCGCATCTGCCTTCTCAATTTTTTTTGCGGCTTGAGCTAGCGCTTTGCCAATCTTGTGCAAAGGACCTTTGACTCCTTTTCCGGCTTCGTCACCGATCTCGGTGGTCTGTTCGCCTAACTGCTCTAAAACATCAGCAATCTCACTGGCTTCAGACTTCTTTCCTTTCAGAAGCTTCTTCAGTTCCTTCAGGCTGGCAGAGAGTTCTTTAACGTTGTCTTCTTTGTGACCTTTAAGAAAGTTCACCCACAGATCGACTGACTCGATCGCGTCATCAGGCTCGATCTCCGTCAGGTCGCCATGCAGAGTTTCTGCGAGAGAATCCACATCAGGATATTCGTCGTCTTGATCTGCATCTACGTGTTTTGCTTCTTCATGTTGAGCTTTTGCAGGTTGCTTTTCCTCTTCTACTGCGTCATCTTGCTTGCCTTTCGTTTCTTTTTGAAATGCCATCTTGTTGATTCCTTAAATTAACGGTGGTCATTCGCTTAATCACTAAGTTACGCCTCTGACAAAGAGTTTCCCTCTCCCTGAAGAGCAACATAGAATTTACCTGAAATCGTTCAATAGAGAGACGCAAATCAAAAACTTTGTCGAGCAAACCAAGTTGAAAGTGTCAGTACCGCCGTGACGCATTGCGTGTTTCTGCTGACTGTCTAAAGGGTGAATCTAGATCAGTACCGTAGATCGACGATGGCTGATCACTGTTCATAAACAGAGAATAAGCTCAACGCTGATGTGGATGACGACCCCTTAAAAAAGATGATGGCAACTCAAACTTCCCTTCGTTCTCGTGGCATGGAGCTATTGGTGTCCTACCACAATAAACCTTCAGTTCGCGTTCGGAATCAGTTGGTGCAGTTAAACGCGGGTCTTGTCCGTAAGATTGCTCATCGAGTGAGCCATCAGTGCGCTGAACCTTACGAAGATTTAGAACAAATTGGCTACATCGGTTTAATTCGTGCTATCGAGCGATTTGACCCTCATCAAGGCTGTGCATTTAGCTCTTTTGCAGTGCCTTACATTCGAGGTGAGATGCTCCACTTTTTGCGCGATCGAGCGGGTACGGTTAAGATTCCCCGGCGCTGGCAACAACTCAACAAAGAAGGGCAACGAGTTCGCGAAAGATTGACTGAGGCATTGGGTCATCAGCCGAGCGATGATGAAATTGCTAACGAGATGGGGGTTGGGGTTCACGAATGGCGTGAAAGTAAGTTAGCGGCAAGAAACCGTCTGCCTTTGAGTTTGGACGCAGCAATTTCTCAGCAACTCGATTATCCGATGACGTTGGGTGACACGCTGCCTGATGCCCGTTATCAGCAGCTTCAGCATCTAGAAGAAGACCGCCAGCAATTGCACAAAGCGCTAAACCAGTTAGAAGACAAAACTCGGCAGGCGATCGAATACGTTTTTTTGCACGATTTGTCTCGCAAAGAGGTAGCCGAACAAATCGGAGTTAGCCCGATGACGGTGACTCGTCGCATTCACCGGGGCGTTCAGCAAATGGTTGGTTTATTGCAGCCTCAAGTTTTGCAAACTGATCCTTAGGATTGCGGATTAAATAACTTGTAAAAGTCTTCTGATCTGTCATCGCCGAGACTTTTGCCCCCTAAATCCCCCACGAGTGGGGGACTTTGAAACCAGAGTCTTAGCTCAAAGTCCCCCAGAATGGGGGATTTAGGGGGCTGAA
>JAYVFW010000573.1:0-7432 GCA_043772715.1 Phormidesmis sp.
TGTACAATGGCTTCCATAGCTATCTATCCGGTGCGCTTTGTTTGTATGGGCACCCTATCCGATAGATAGCTTTCCTGTCAAAAATTGTCCGAACCATTGTTACTTGAGTATGCAAGGCATCCAAATTTACGCTCACGCCGGATAACTACAACGCCTCCAGCCGCCAACACACCGCCGCAATTTCGCTCTCCCGATGGTTCTCGAACGCCAGTTGCTCGATTGCCACCCCTCACTGAAGCTGAAACACCGATACCAAAATAGTAAAGACAGCAGGGGCTATCCGTTATGATCTCAATCCACCAGGCAAGTCCTAGAGCGCTTAAAAGATTTGTCAGTAACTCATTCATAGGCTTCGTCAATTTGAACAAACACGCCAGAGAGCGCTCTACGTCTTAATCGCGCAGATTGAAACGTTCAAGTTTCTTCATACTTGGTTACATCTTGTTTTTCAATCAGATTGGCTTCTTTGACAAATCTAGGTGGATGATACTCGCCCAGCGTTGCCGATAGATTTCGTAGAGCGCCATTCCTGCGGCAACTGAGGCATTTAAACTCGGCGTGTTGCCTTGGAGAGGAATAGACACCAATACGTCACAGCTTTTTTGCATGGTCACACTGAGTCCTTCACCTTCTGCCCCAATTACCAAAACGGCTGCTTTAGCAAAATCGATCGTGTGAATGGGTTGGCTAGACTCAGCAGCGGTACCATAAATCCAGAAACCCGCTTCTTTTAGCTCTTCTAGAGCGCGAGTTAAATTAACGACTCGTGCAACTGAGAAGTTTTCGATCGCGCCCGCCGCTACTTTCACCACCGTAGAAGTGACTCCCACCGCTCGCCGCTGAGGAATCACGAGTCCTTGTGCGCCTAGCGCTTCGGCCGTACGGATGATTGCACCCAGATTATGGGGATCAGTAATGCTGTCTGCAACGACGATTACGGGGTGATCAGATGTAGACTTTGCTCGCTCAATTAGTTCACCGATCTCGACATATTCATAGGGAGCGACTTGAGCCGCAACGCCTTGATGGTTTCCTCGTTGAGTGATTTGGTCAAGCCGATTAGGTTCGACCTCATCAATCACCGTGCCGGTTGCCTTTGCCTCAGTCAGCAGCGTATGGAATCGGGGATCGTAGCGTAAGCGAGGTGTAATCCAAACGCGGTTGAGCGATCGATCGCCTTGAAGGGCTGCTAGAACAGTGTGCCGTCCATAAATTAGATCGGTGTCTTCTTCTTCAGCAGTCGCTTGTTGATCAACCTGGTCGGCTCCATAGAACGATCTCTTGACTTCTCCGCCATAAGAAGCGGTTTTTGCCGCTCCATAAGCAGACCATTTTGCGGCTCTGGGTGTGGATTGTCTAAACTCGTTGGCTCTAGAGTCTGAACGTCTTGGCTCACTGGAGTGACTGTCTAAACGTCTCGGTGTACTTGATCTAGAGTCTGTCCGTCTCGGCTCACGAGATTTGAAATCAGGTCTGGGTTCGTCAGATCTAGAGTCTGTCCGTCTCGGCTCACGAGATTTGAAATCGGGTCTAGGTTCGCGAGGTTTGAAGTCAGATCGTCTGGGTTCACCCGATCGCAGCTTCGGTTTTGCACCACCCTGGTCATGGCGCTTGTAGCCGCCTTCAGATCGAGGGGACTCAGGGCGATCAGAGCTTCTTTCTGAACTGAATTCGCGGCGCTGATAGCCACCTTCCGATCGGCTGTTCTCACTACGAGCAGGTCTTTCGGGTCTAAATTTTCCGTTTCGCTCAAATTTCTTAGCAGGGCGTTCTTGCCCTCGATTGGCTTCTGAATCGGGTTTTGTGTAGGCACGCCCTTTTCTTCCAGCGATAATTCGCTTGCCTTTAAGTTTTGGCTTACCCACAGAGTCTCTGCTTGACCGATCTTGGTCGTCAGAATCGCGTTTTTTGATGGACATGGGTTTAAGTTCCTGACAAATTTCGGTGATCGGTCGAGCGAGTTGCCAATTCTGGGGAAAACTAGCCGTCTGCCTTCTGAATGTTGGCTTAGGGAGTCTTAAATTCCAGATGGCTGAACAATTCTAATAAACGAGCTGAATCGGTGAGGTAAAGATAGCCGATGAGGGTTTCTAAACTAGTGGCTTGCTGGTAGATTTCGGGATTGACTCGCTTGTGACGAGTAGCCCCCGCATTTCGACCTCGCTTGAGAAGCGCTTGCTCATCGCTGGTTAAATAGGGCTGGAGCGATCGCAGATGGCTCGCCTGACTTTCTGCCCGCACTTGGGCGACGACTTGCTGATGATAATTCTCTAAACGCCTGGGTGGAAATAGGTAGCAGCGGCGAACGTGAAGCTCATAAACTGCGTCTCCTAAATATGCCAATGCCGCCGGAGACAGACGCTGCACCTGAGAAAGTGAAAGGGTTTCAGGCGTACATCGGTCTAACATCAAGTCAGCCAGACTGCTGTCTAAAACACCTAAAGGTCTTGGCTCATTTGAGGTCACACGCTTGTCTTGCCTTGCACGGCACTTTTTTGTAATTTAGTAAAATTGACTAGTCTCAATCCTAACAAATTCATTTAGGGTTGAAGACTAAAATCAAGCTGGAATCGATGAACAACTCTAATCGTGACAGAAAACATCTGCTACCCAGAGAGCCTGGATAGCAGGTGAATCGTCAACAACTCTACTCAGGCTGCCTTGGCGTTTTCGATCGCTACATCGACAGAGGTTTGCAGCGCCAAGAATTTCTCTAGGCGGACTAGCTTAACCGTCTGAGTCACACGAGGATTAGTTACGATCTGTAATGTTCCGGTTACAACCTGAGCTTTCTTGGCAATTTGCACAAGGGCACCCAGACCCGAACTGTCAATGAAGTCGATCGTCGAGAGATCCAAAATAACGTGTTTGGGTCCTTCTTCGACACATTTCGTGAGCACCTTACGGAAGGTTGGCTCCGAAAACGCATCAAGTAGACCCGTGAGGCGAAATATCTGGTAATTATCCCTAACTTCGCGAGTGCCTCTCAAGCTTACAGTTAGGTTCAGTGGCTCAGGAATAGAACCCTCCTAGCTCCAATATCCAAGAATTTGAGGCTTCAGTATACACTCTTCGCGAGGAGTTTACTACTAGTTTGAGAAATTTATCAGGGTTTAATTCTGAGTGAGCTTCTCTAAAGGACTAATTTCAAAATCCGTCATTCTTTTGCTTTGTGTTCTCTCATTGCGCCTACAAACTGCTCGAATAGATAATCGGCATCGTGCGGACCAGGGCTGGCTTCGGGGTGATATTGTACCGAAAACATCGGCAGGGTCTTGTGACGCAGCCCAGCGATCGTGCGATCGTTCAAGTTTAAGTGAGTCACTTCGATCGTGGTGCTGGGTAGAGAATCGGCGGATAGGGCAAAGCCGTGATTTTGGCTGGTGATTTCGATGCGATCGCGCAACCCCGCAGGCTGGTTTAAACCGCGATGCCCAAATTTGAGCTTAAAGGTTTCTGCCCCTAGCGAGAGTCCTAAAATCTGGTGCCCCATGCAGATGCCAAACACAGGCTTCTGAGAAGCAAGCAAAGCTTTTGTGGTTTCAATCCCTTCCAGATTGGCGGCGGGGTCGCCTGGTCCATTTGAGAGAAAGATGCCGTCTGGGTTGTGTTTGAGAATTTCTTCAGGAGACGTATCAGCCGGAACCACAACCACACGGCAACCATAGCTGGCAAGTCGCCGCAGAATGTTGCGCTTGATGCCAAAGTCGATCGCCACTACCGTAAACACCTCTTCACTCGGCTGTGTAACGGTTGGGCTAAACTCCCAATCAGCCGTGGTGATTTCAGACCACTCATAGACCTCTGAAGTCGTAACCTCTTTAACCAGATTTAACCCGGTCATGCTGGGCGCGTCTTGCACTTGCTCTAGCAACTCGTTGGAGTCGAGAATCTCGGTCGAGATAGCCCCGTTCATTGCCCCGGTCGATCGAATCTTGCGCGTCAGAGAGCGGGTGTCAATGCCATAAATGCCGATGACGTTGTGCTGCTTGAGATAGTCTGAAAGTGACTGAGTTGAGCGCCAATTGCTGGGGCGGTTGCACACATTGCGAGCGATCGCGCCTCGCACTTGAGGAGCTGCCGATTCGTCGTCTTCTGGGTTGACTCCGGTATTTCCTAACTCAGGGTAGGTAAAAGTGACAACCTGTCCTCGATAGCTGGGATCAGTCAGGACTTCTTGATAACCAGTCATGCCCGTGTTGAAGACGACTTCTCCGATCGTGGTTCCAAGGGCACCAAACGAAAAACCTTGATACACTGTGCCATCTGCCAGCACGAGTAGAGCGGGTTGAGCAACGGAGAGAGCCATAAGAGAGGAGGATGTGCAAAAGATCTTTGGCATTATCGCACGAGTCTTTTTGCTTGCGCTGTTCTTGATTACTACTTTTGTCAAGCTTCTGTGAAATCAGAGTAGGAGATGAACCCACCCCTCTATCAGGGAATGCTAAGTTTGGGAGTATTCACTACTACCTTCTGTTTCCTTCCTTCATTCACCGAAGTTATGCTGAATTCATCCCGGTCTAGCGTTTCCTTGTGGCTGTTTGTAGGCGTTTTGTCAGTCAGCAGTTTGGCGTGCGGTCGTGCTAGCAGTCTGAGTCAAGAGAGTTCTTCAACTTCAGAGCCAAAAACGTCCGTCGCTCTGATTTCCAAACCTGCTGCAAAATCTGCAAAAGCGTCGCAGAGTGAAGCTTATCAGCTAGCGATCGACAAAGCCCAAAGCGCAAAAAGCATGAGTCAATCGGTGCAGTCGGCAGACGACTGGAAGCTCGTGGTCAGTCGATGGCAACAGGCGATCTCGCTACTCAAACAAGTGCCGAAAGCAGACCCCAACAAGAAGCTTGCCAATCAGAAGCTTGCTGAATATCAGCGCAGTCTCGCCTCAGCGCAAAATCGAGCAGACCGAACGGGGAGAGATCGCGGCGAAACTCTAGAGTCTAAAATCGTGGTCGATACGCCCATTGCAGACGCGATGACTGAGGCAACTGCGTCAGGGGCAGGAGGAAACTATCGCGCTCGAATTAAGTATCGCCAGAGCCGCATTCCGGTGATTGATGTTTTGTTTAATGGCAGCCGTCAGTTTGAAATGATGGTAGACACAGGAGCGTCTGGCACGATGATCACGCCTGACATGGCAGAAGGACTAGGGGCAAAAGTTGTCGGCACAGCTACCGCGATGACTCCTGCGGGACAAACTGAAGTCGCGGTAGCGATGATTAAATCGATCCGGGTTGGCACTCGCGTCATTCGTAACGTGCCAGTCACGATCGGACCCGTCAGACTTCTGGGTCACGATTTTTTTGATGGCTGTGACCTTTCAATTAAGCAAGAAACCGTTGAGTTTCAGCAGTGTTCGGGCTAGCGGAGAAATTTCACCAGGCGCTCCAGTGTGTCCCACGCTGCTCCAGTGGTCAAAACTTCTTTCGCGAGAGCAACGCCTTGTGAGTAGCTAGTGGTGGCTTCTCCAACTTGCAGAGCCAGCGCTGCATTTAAGGCAACTACGTCTTGCTGAGCTTGGGTGCCTTTGCCTTGAAGGACGGCTTGCAGAATTTCAGCATTGGTTTGCACATCTCCACCGCGTAGGGCATCGAGCGGTGCGGGGGCGAGTCCGAGGGCTTTGGGATCGATCGTCGCTAGCTGAACTTGCCGATCAGACAAAATAGCTAAATCGGTCAGGTCGCCTAACCCAGCTTCATCCAGGCGTTCTCGACCGTGAAGCACGATCGCGCGCTGAGTGCCCAGTTCATTGAGCGCTTGTGCGATCGGTTCCAGCAGACTCGCATCAAAGACTCCAATCACCTGTCCGCTTGGTCGTAGCGGGTTCACCAACGGACCTAACAAATTAAACACCGTCCGCACTTTGAGTGACTGCCGCATCGGTGCCACTGCCTTTAAAGCAGGATGCCACCCCGGCGCAAACAGAAACGTAATGCCCACGGCTTCAACGGCAGATCGAATCTTCTCAGCCGGGGCACCTAGATTGATTCCCAACGCTTCTAGCACGTCGGCAGACCCGACTCGACTTGATGCCGATCGATTGCCATGTTTTGCCACCGGAACGCCTGCTGCCGCCGCAACAAAGGCAACAGCGGTCGAAATGTTAAACGTGGAAGCTCCGTCGCCCCCGGTGCCACAGGTATCAATCAAAGGCGTGGCAGAAATCGAAGCTGGAGAAGCCTGCCGTTGTAAGACTCGTGCCATGCCCGCCAATTCTGCCGCAGAAACGCCTTTTGACTGTAGGGCAACGAGTAGGGCACCCGACAGAACTGGGGGAATTGCCTCTGCTAACCAGCCTTGCATGAGAGCCGCCGCTTGCGCTTGAGAAAGTGACTGACGATCCAACAATTGCTGTAGCAGACTCGACCAGGAATCAACCAGACCTTCAGGTTCTCGATTGGAAGTGTTATCTACAACAGACATGACAGAAATTGGCGAAGAGAATTGAGTTATACCACCACTCTCTGGAGATTGAACACGATCGACATTCTTTCAGAGTAAAATTCGCTTTATCACGTAATGAGTGATAGATTATACCAAAGCCTAACTTTATTCTTAATTCTTAATTTATGATTCAGGACGACTCAGGTGTAAAAACACTTACAGAAGCTGCGTTTTAAGTGCTGATTCGCTTAAAACTAAGGGGTGAATGTGGTAGGTTACTGCAATTAAGAGCTATGGCATCTTGCATATTCCTGGTATGACTTGTGTTACTCAAGTTAAGGGTGTGAGTAACTCCAGTTTTCGGGCACAATGCATATCTGCGATGGAAGAAAGCTGGTGAAGTGCAGACTATGAACCTATTAGATAACTCGTTAAAACTAATTATTCAACCCGGTAGTGAAGCAATAGAAGAGTCTCTCTATCAGTTGGGCTTTCAAAAGATCGCCCTGGTGCCCCAACTCCTTTATCAAGTTGTCATTGATCATCAGCTTTCAGCACTGCTTTCTCAAATCAGTCAAACAATTCCAGAGGCGAGTCAGATCTCAGTGCGATTTTTGCTGACTCGATCGCCGTTAGAGTCAAGAGATCTGCTGGTCGAATTCTTGAATGCTCAACCCTTGAGCGATACGACGCTGCTGATCAAAAATGCCTGGTTTTTGCAAGTTTTAGCGAGACAGCGCCTGTTTTTTAAATATCAACCAATTTTTGATCTCGCATCAGGGCAGGTTGTGGCTCACGAGTGTTTGGCACGGGCGAAAACTGCTCAAGGAAAAAGCTTTAGCGGTCAGCAACTCATTGATGCTGCCCTGTCGATGAACTTGACCCATGAGTTTGATGATCTTGCCCGATCGTCCTGTCTCAGAGCAGTGGCGCAGCTTTCTGCAAAAATCGAGTCTACTGAAACGGCGACTTTTTTTGTGAATATGTTGCCCAATGCGATCGGGGGTGATCCCCATTCGTTAGAGCGAAACTTTCAGCAGGTTTTAGACTTGGG
>JAYVFW010000574.1:0-7421 GCA_043772715.1 Phormidesmis sp.
AATATTTCTTTCTGATTGCTTATACTTTTTGAGCCACCGATAGACACTAATTTGTGAAGGCTTAGACTTGTCTTTTATTTCCCTTGAGATATCTTCAGATATTTGAAGTTGAAAATATACTTCTTGGATGACTGGCTCTAACGCTTGAGGAGTAGACTTGTGTATACCCCTGCTTAGAATTGCTGTCACATATTTTTCCCGCCAAATTGCTTCTATTTTTTTCTCCTCGCTTAGGTCTGGAAACGCGGTGGCATATTGTTGAGATGTTTCAGTAATAAATTTCAGTTCTTTCTTAAAATAAAAGTTATAGATGGTGGCTTCTGATAAAATATCCTGCTGTCCTGTCAATATATTGAGCGTTTTCCACTCTCCAGGCGATGCTCGCTCTACTAATTGAAATTCTCGTCCATTCAGTTCAAATTTCAAGCCATCTTTGAGTTTTATTCTAACCATTGAATAATATCCTCCAGTCTATATTCTCTGGAGCTGCGGAGATCGTACTAGCGGCGTTAATTGCCTGTTTGAGGTCGATCTCTACCAGACTATGAAATAGTAGTTTAAACAATACATTTCTGCGTATATGGCGAGCGTCTAGGGCTTGTCCGATTTCTGCAAATGAAGCTGGTGCCTGCGATCTCACAACTTCTAGACAATCTCGGTACTCATTGATGCTAAAGTTCTCGCGCGCATATCGGTAGAGCAACTTAATATTGGACAGGAGTGGCTCTCGCTGCACTTCGGACTCCGTTAAGACAATTAATGTCCATTCAGTTTCTTCATAAAAATCTGACAATATTCGATGCGAGCGCCTATAGTCATCACTCTCAACTTTCTTTTTAGGCTTGACTTCAATAATTTGCTTTTTAGTATGGCGCACGACTTGGAAGTCAGGGGCATAACTTTTATGCCTACCGTTGCTATAGCAATCTATTGTAATTGCAGGTGTCGTATAAGAGAGAACATCTGGGTCGAACTCTAGCCAGTACATAAAGTCTTTTTGCAGCAACGAGTTGTACCAGACACTCGTACCCATCTTGCAACTGCTGAAACTACCAACCGTCTGTTTGTATCCACGATTCTTGCGTTGCTGCCTAGAAACAATCATAGAGTATCTCCTATGATAGTGAGATACTCTAGATTATAGCTAATATTTCACAATGCGTGAAAAAACATTTCATGAACCTTGCAAATATTTCACGCTAAGTGAAAATATTTCACGTTATGTGTGCACCCACAACAATTAAATATCTAGGTCTGCCAGATTCATCTTAGAGCCGTAAGTTTCGATGAACTCGCGGCGTGGGGCAACTCGATCGCCCATCAGCACTGTGAAGACGCGATCGGCTTCAGCAGCATCCTCAATCTCAACCCGCTTAAAGGTGCGCGTCTCAGGGTTCATAGTGGTGTCCCAAAGTTGCTGAGGCATCATTTCACCCAGACCCTTAAAGCGCTGAATCGTGTAGTTTGCATTCGCAGGAAACTCTGCAATTCGGGCATTGCGTTCGCGCTCCGTGTAGCAGTAGTAGTGGTTACGTCCGCGCTCAATTTTATAAAGCGGTGGACAGGCGATATAGATATAGCCTTGGTCAACCATCAAGCGCTGATAGCGATAAAAGAAAGTCAACAGCAGCGTCCGAATGTGTGCCCCGTCTACGTCTGCGTCAGTCATGATCACAATGCGGTGATAGCGCAGTTGAGACGAGTCGAATTCTTCGCCCTTGATGCCCAACCCCAGTGCTGTGATTAGTGCCTGAATCTCGGTGTTTTTGTAGATCTTAGAGTCGTCGGTTTTCTCAATGTTGAGAATTTTTCCGCGCAGAGGTAGGATTGCTTGGAAACGACGATCGCGTCCCTGCTTCGCTGAACCGCCCGCCGAATCGCCTTCGACAATAAAAATCTCAGATTCGCTGGGGTCGCGAGAAGCACAGTCTGATAGCTTTCCAGGCAGAGTAGAAGATTCTAGAACCGACTTGCGGCGAACCAGTTCCCGCGCACGTCTAGCAGCTTCGGCAGCGTTAAACGCCTGAATTGCTTTTTCTAAAATCGCATCTGACACAGCGGGACGAAATTGGAGATACTCCGTCAACACTTCGCCGACTAGAGAATCGACGATGCCGCGAACTTCGGTGTTGCCCAACTTGGTCTTGGTTTGTCCTTCAAATTCTGGGTCAGGGACTTTGACCGAAATCACACCCGTCAAACCTTCGCGGATGTTTTCACCCGCTAGATTAGGCTCACCTTCCTTAATTTTGTTGCGCTTGCGAGCGATCGCATTTAGCGTTCTCGTCAAAACGGCTTTTAGACCTTCTAGGTGAGTGCCACCGTCGATCGTGCGAATGTTATTAGCGAAACCAAGAATATTGTCGGTGTAGGCATCGACGCACCATTGCAGCGAGACTTCGACATGGACGTTGTTGCGCTCACCCTGCACGTAGATCACTTCCTCGTGCAGAGGCTGCTTGTCGCGGTTCATGTAGCTGATATATTCGCGAATGCCGCCTTCATAGAAGTAGGTTTCGACGTGGGGCTGTCCGTCTTCTAAAGAAGCGGGGCGACTGTCGGTGAAGGTAATTTTCGCGCCCCCATTTAAGTAGGCGAGTTCGCGGAGTCGACCGGCGATCGTGGCATAGTCAAACTCAATGCCAACAACGAAAATTGTCGAGTCGGGCAGAAAGGAGACAGACGTGCCAGTGCGCGCTGGGTCAGGACTGGGTTTTACCTTCAGTTCACCGATAGCAATGCCGCGCTCAAAGCGTTGAGTATGAACTTTTTTCTCACGCCAAACTGTGACTTCTACCCATTCAGAAAGGGCGTTGACGACCGAAATCCCGACTCCGTGCAAACCGCCGGAGACTTTATAGCCACCGCCGCCAAACTTGCCTCCTGCGTGGAGGATAGTCATCACCGTTTCGAGCGCAGATTTCCCAGTTCGAGGGTGAATGTCGGTCGGAATGCCGCGCCCGTCGTCTGTGACCGACACTGAGCCGTCTGCGTTGATGGCAACTTCAATATTTTTGCAATAGCCCGCCAGCGCTTCGTCAACCGAGTTGTCTACAACCTCGTAAACTAGGTGGTGAAGTCCTCGCGGACCTGTAGTGCCGATATACATTCCCGGTCGCTTACGAACAGGCTCAAGACCTTCAAGGACTTGAATCTGATCAGCACCGTAATTTGTCGTCATAGTTGAAGCGCTCCATTGGGCGGTCTGAAACTCTCTAATGGATTCAGAGGATAGAATCTATAAAAATTCTAACACAAAAGGCTTATAAGCGATTTTGAGGCACGATCAAGCGAAGTTTATGAGAGGGATGGATCAGCTTATTTTGCCCCAAGAACCAAATTTTGATCCAATCTTTTTATCTAATAATACACCTGTACCATTTCTTATTGTAGTTTGTGGAGCCACTGCAATGGGAAAATCTAGCTTGGCGATTTCTTTAGCGCTGCGGCTGAATGCAAGTATTCTCAGCGCCGATTCGCGGCAAGTGTATCGAGAGTTTAACATCGGAACTGCAAAACCAACCCTTTCAGAGCAGAAACTGGTGCCGCACACGCTGATTGATATTTCTGAGCCGATCGAAACCCTAACCCTAGCCCAATATCAAGGGTTAGCGCAGGCACTGATTCAAACGCCAAACCCTAAACTTTTGGTGGGCGGCACGGGACTCTATATAAAGTCGATCGTGCGCGGCTTAAAAATTCCGAGAGTTGCGCCGCAGATGGGGTTGCGATCGCAGCTTCAAACGCTCGGACAGCGCCAACTCTACGCCTTCTTGCAACAAGTCGATCCGCTGTCTGCCCAACGCATTCACGCCCATGATCAGGTGCGAACGCTGAGAGCGCTGGAGGTTTATTACGTCACGGGTCGTCCGATTACTGAGCAGCAGGGAGAATATCCGCCGAGTTATCCGATTCTTCAGATCGGGTTAGATTGTGAAAGTATCGAGGCGGGCGATCGCCGCATTAAGCAACGCACCCAACAAATGCTAGAAATGGGATTTGCAACAGAAGTGAAAACGCTGTGTGAAAAATATGGTGAAAATTTACCCCTATTAGAGACATTGGGATATGGCGAAATGAAGCAGTATCTTAACGGCGACATTTCTCTATTAGAAGCAGAAAAACTGATTGTGCTACACACTCGCCAATTTGCCAAACGTCAACGCACCTGGTTTCGGGCAAACCCTAGCATTGAGTGGTTTGATGCCGATCGCTCTGATCTTCTAGATCAAGTGTGGAATCGAGTTCGCGATTTTCTGGATAACAACAAAGTGGAGCAAATCAATGCAATCTTATGATGTGATCATTATTGGTGCAGGTCACAACGGTTTGGTCTGTGCAGCCTATCTGCTGAAAGCAGGTTACAGCGTGTTGTTGCTTGAAAAGCGCCCTGTTCCCGGTGGAGCAGCAACTACTGAAGAAGCCATGCCCGATCGTGCGCCCGGTTTTAAATTTAATCTCTGCGCGATCGACCATGAGTTTATTCATTTAGGCCCGGTGGTCGAAGAGTTGGAACTGACTAAATATGGGCTGGAATATCTGTTTTGCGATCCGGTTGTGTTTTGTCCGCACCCAGACGGGAAGTATTTTTTGGCGCACCGATCGGTTGAGAAAACCTGTGCCGAGATTGCGAGATATAGCGATCGTGATGCCAAAAAATATGCAGAATTCACCGACTTGTGGCTGCGGACGATTAGCGCGATGACTCCGATGTTTAACGCGCCGCCTAAATCAGTTGTGGATATTTTGGGCAATTATGATCTTAAACAACTCAAAGATCTCTTTTCAGTTGTCGGCTCCTCGAACAAAGCGCTAGATTTTATTCGCACGATGCTGACGAGTGCAGAAGATATTCTCAACGAATGGTTTGACACCGAAATTGTCAAAGCTCCACTCGCGAGATTGGCGGCTGAATTAAGTGCGCCGCCGTCACAGAAAAATCTGGCGATCGGGGTGATGATGATGTCAATGCGCCACCATCCCGGCATGGCGCGACCCAAAGGCGGAACGGGTGCGCTGGTTGAGGCGTTAGTCAAACGGGTAAAAAGTTTGGGCGGCGAAATTCTCACCGATCAGCAAGTCAAGCAGGTTTTAGTCGATGACGGTCGAGCCGTGGGAGTGCGAATTGATAACGGCACTGAATATCGAGCGACGCGAGGCGTAATTTCTAACATCGACGCAAAACGGTTGTTTTTGCATCTGGTAGACGAAAACGATGTTAATCAAGCCGATTCAGCGTTGCGTGATCGCTTAGATCGTCGCATCGTCAACAACAATGAGACAATTCTCAAAATTGATCTAGCAATGTCAGAACCGTTGAAATTTGAGCAATATCAGCATCAAGATGAATTTCTAATCGGTTCGATTTTGATTGCAGATTCCGTTAAACACGTTGAAATTGCTCACACTGATCCCGCGATCGGCAGAATTCCCGATGCCGATCCATCGATGTATATTGTGCAGCCGACAATGCTCGATCCGACGATGGCACCCGAAGGCAAACACACGCTGTGGATCGAATTTTTTGCCCCCTACCAGATTGAAGGCGCAGCAGGAACCGGACTCAATGGCACAGGCTGGACAGATGAAATCAAGAATCGAGTCGCCGATCGCGTAATTGATAAACTCGCAGATTATGCCCCCAATGTGAAAAAAGCGACGATCGCGCGGCGGGTCGAAAGTCCGGCAGAGTTGAGCGATCGCTTAGGCGCACTTAAAGGCAATTATTATCACATTGATATGACGCTTGATCAGATGGTTTTCTTCCGTCCGTTGCCAGAGTTAGCAAACTATAAAACTCCGATCGAGGGGCTATTTTTGACAGGCGCGGGCACTCATCCCGGCGGCTCAATTTCGGGGATGCCGGGACGCAACTGTGCACGAGTGTTTTTGCACCATCAAGCCCCGATCGCCCAAACTCTGAAAGATATTGGAGAGTCAGTTAAATCTGCTGCAAGCTCAGTCTTTTGGAAAGGGTGAGGACAAATTTGGCGAATTCGTGCCCGACCAGGGTAGCTCTGTTAGCGAGGGTTGCAAGCTTAATAAGCCGTCTTCAAACACGCTGCTAAGAACTAGATTGTAGTGATTAAATTCATTAAGATTCACGTTGAAAGATTGCCATTGCTGGTTCCAATCTGTGGTTAAGCGATCGCGGTCACTCAAATTATTCGCCACGTCTTGACGCTGTTCGCTATCACCATTATCAGCACGACGTTGATTGGTTAACAAAAATGCTGCATTCAACGTGTCGAGTGCAGCACTTTGCCGCGCCGGATCTGCGATGTCAAACTCTTCTGCCCAGCTAAACCCAAATTGATTGAGATGATTGCGGCTTTGCCACCAAATCGATCGAGCGTTTTCAGAAATAAACTTCTTATATTTTGGTTTGGGAGAAGTCAGATGGAGATAAGCCAGGTTCTTCATGAAGATGCCCTTAAACTGTGGGGCATCACTGCCACAGGTCGCCGGATCACAGGGTTCTTGCAAAACTCCGTTAGGCGCTAAATGAGTGATTGTCGCCTGGGCGATCGCGTGCGCCTGAGTCAGCAATTCTTTGTCATTTGTGCTTTTATAAAGATCGACCAAACCGCCTAAAATCACGCCTTGATTATAAGTCCAAGTGGTTTTTCCGTTATTCTTACAATCGTTATTGATTCCGTCGTTCACAAGATTTTTATGATTGATCATATTGGTTTTCTTAAACCATTTCCATTCTTGTTTTGCCCAGTCTAAATAACTTCCTGCTCCTTTGTCTCCTGGCGTTCTTAGATGCAATCGGGCTGCAATGGTTAAAAATAGCTCGTTTGTGATGGCGTTTTTATATTGTCGTTTTTTATGCCACCAAACGCCACCGCCACAAGTTGAATCCCAACCTTGTTTCATGTCATTAAAAATTGTCTTCGCCATGTTTAAATAGCGTGTTTCACCTGTCAGATCATAAGCTTTAATCCAAGTGAGTGCCCACCAGCCCTGATCATCATAAAACCAGGGATTGAGAAATCGACTATTTTTGTTTTTCTCGAACGTGTTAAAGATGTTACCCCGATAAGTTCTCGTGTTGGTAGCCGCAGAGTAGTCGATCGTCGTTTCTAATGCGTTTGCAGAATTCCACCAGTTGGTTGAATCCCACAATCCAGTCGAGAGGTTATAGAAGAGCTGTAGTGCCGCCATGCCTGCTGCCATGCCGTGATCACTTCCGGGTAAAGCCATGTCTGTTTCCTTATCCAACTTTGCAATTGAGGATCGTTCTAAACGTTCACATCAAAGCTAGGCATAGTGATTTGCCTGCTCAAACTGATCCGTTTTTCAAAGAACGATCGCGCCCTTGCATAGGGTACAGCCTGGTTATTCTCTTTCGGTAAATCCTAATAAACTTCTTGGTTAACGTGAATTCGATGCAGCTTTTCGCTGCGGTTGCAAAT